>JAFQDY010000044.1 GCA_017399325.1 Oscillospiraceae bacterium | reverse complement strand
CTCCACCTTTATGAACGGTGTGAAGAAGGCCGGCATCGAGATGAACCGCAAGAGCCTGTCCGAGATGGCGATCCAGGACACTGCTGCTTTCGCTGCTCTGGTTGAGCAGGCAAAGGCTGCTTTGAAGTAAGAAACCGATAAAACCCTGCCCACCGGGCAGGGTTTTTTGTTATGTCGGGCGGCTTCAATAGAAAATGTAGGGACCGGCCTCCCGGACGGTCCGCAAATAAATGTAGGGGCGTTCTGCGAACGCCCGCGGATTCTCTCCCCCAGTCAGCCTGTTCGGCTGACAGCCCCCTCGTCAGAGGGGGCCAAGAGAGAGCCCTACGGTGCAATTATGGAAAACGGCTGCATATACATTAAATATACGGAATAGGCGAAAACGGAGAAAATGGGCGTACGCCATAGACGGACAAGCATACTGCCAAGAAAATACACCCCACTTCTGTTGAAAATTCACAAAAAATTTAAAAGGACGGCAAAATACATAAAAAACCTATTGCTTTTGTCAGTCGATTGTGATATATTCGTACAAAATAGCACGATTATTCGCTAAAATAGCAAAATACACCTTTTTGGGTCTAGTGAAAAGGAGAAGTATATGAAGTTTTTGAGAGGAAAAATTTGGCAAATTATCCTGGCAATCTGTATGCTGGCGGTGCTTCTGTGCATCACAGCCAGCGCAGCAGATCCTGTGGAGGCAACGGTTACCTTTGGTACAACTCCGTATACATTTAATGAAGAATCCAGCACATGGCAGTACTTAAAGACCGATAACAGCGGCGTTATCACTGCCGGCACGGATGCTGATTATAACATTGCGTTGGTTGTTGAAGACAACCTTCCTGTGATGCGTTTGAATGGGGCGACCATTATTGATGCTACTACAGGCGTTGAGATCAGCACGAGTGCTTCCCAATTTGTGATCGTTACGGAAACAGCCAGTTCGATTACGCAAACCCCTTACACATCTGAGGACAACTCTGAAAAAGCGGCTATTCGATTCGCCAGTGAATTGGTGTTCCGTGGAAGCGCCAAACTTACAGTTACCGGTGCGAACAGCGCGATTATGGCAACGGCTGCCAATTCGGAACTGTTGTTTGAGAATGCGGTTGTAGATGTTGTAACAACAGCCGGCAGATGGGGCGGCGCTGTTTTTGCCAGATCGAACACCAATAGCGGCAGTATCAAGAACATTGATGTTGTGGGCGGCACAGTTTTTGCTCAGGCAAAAACATATATGCTGATGTACTGTGGAACCACAACAGTTACTGTTGATGGCGGCGGACATTTGACGTTGCAGGCGGATAGTTCCACGATCAACTGGAATAAGGCTACCTATCATGTTAAAAACGGTTATCTCTATACAGTAGCAAAGAGCAGTTTGTTTAATGACACTGCTTCGACAGTGCAAGTTGACGAGAACGGTGTTTGGGAAGCCAAAAACACGGCTTCTGCAGCCGTTTTGAAGAACACCCCGCAATTATTTGAAGGTTATTATGCGGTGCACGGTACCGCCAAAGATACTGCCACAGCATACAATGTAACAACTGACGGCAACTTGACAAAGCAATACTTTAAGGTAGGTAAACCTGCCACTGTAACCGTAACAGACGGTACTGCGCAGGCGTTCGGCGTCTCCGGCGCAACAATTACCGCCATGGTCGACGACACTGTAACATTGACCGCCCCGGATGGTTTGGGGTTCAATGGATGGAGCGTTACCGAAGGTCCCGACGGATTTACAGATGCGAATCTGGCAGATGCAGCAACATCCCCCACTACATTTACAATGCCCGACGGTGATGTAAGTGTAAAGGCAAATGTAGTCTATGCGGCAGATGTTCTTCTGCGTGGCAGTACTTACACCATCACAGATAGCCCGGCTTATTATACTACTGACGCCAATGGCGATATTATCGCAGCAACTGCTGACACCTATACCATTAAGTTGGTTTATAACGGCAATATTCCCACAGTTTATCTGAAGAATGCAAACCTTTCTTATGTGGATTCCGTTATTGAAAACGGCACAGGCACAACTATCTTTGCCATTGAAACAGAAGCGGCCAGTACTTTGAACCAAACCGGAAACGATTCGTCGAGTGACGGTGTAAAAGAAACCCGCGGTGCTGTAAAAACCTCCGGCAAGGTCATTTTCCGCGGCGATGCGCTTCTGACAATGACGGGTGCTGCCAACGGTATTTACGGCAGCAATTCTGCAGAAGTCCTGTTTGAAGGATCCAATGTGGCGCTTTCCAGAGCAGGCTCATATTCTGAATGGTACGACGGCGCCTTCTACGGCAGTTTCAAGAGCATTACTTTCGATGGCGGCACGGCTGTGATCAGAGCACCCCGTCTGTTCATGCAAACTACCGCACCGTTCTATATTAGAGGCGGCGCAAATGTAAGCATGATAAACGGTTATCACGGATGGATCAATTATTCGGCCAACACGATTACGGTTGAAGACGGTTATCTGTACCTCGAATCAACCGGCGCCAATGTGATGTTGAACAATGGTACGGTCAAGGTTTTGGAAAACGGTGTATTTGAAGCATATAACAAGAATGCTTCCGGTACGATTTCTGCAAAAGCACCGAATTTGACTGAGTTTACCGGCTACTATGCAGTAGCAGGCACCAGCAAGGCAACCGCTACGGTATACGACGGCACCAGTGTTTTGTCCAATCAGTATTTCGCAGTTGGCAAGAAGGTAACTGTGAGCGTTACCGATGGTACAGCCCAGGCTTTTGCCGACTCGAGCACAGAGATTACCGCGATTGCAGGTGTTGATGTTACACTGACTGCAAACGAAGCGCCCGAAGGCAAGGAATTTTTAAAGTGGACGGCTGATACAGATGTAACCTTTGCAAATGTAAACGCCACACCCACCACATTCAAACCTGCCGGCGATGTAACGGTAACGGCCAACTTCGGAAAGAAAGCCAGCGTAACCATTGCCGGTACGGCCCGGACCGTTTACCAGGGTTACGATGCAATGTATTTCACCACCTCCGGCGGAACAGTAGCCGTCGGCGGTACGGAAGATACCTATAATATTAAATTTGTTTATCCCGAAGGCGAAAACGCGGTTCCGACGCTCTATTTGCGCGGCGCCTATCTGACCCAGTCGATTGCTTCCGACGCTAATACAGTAGCGGGTACAACGATCGTCGTTGAGAAGGTTGGCAATTATCCCAGCACTGTTCCCGAAGGAATTGAAGCCGACAGTTATATGACTGCTACCATCAATTGGGGATACGACTTAACCGTCAAGGGCTATGAGGGTAATGAAGAAAATCCTGCCCTTGAAAACCTGGGCAAACTGAAGATGAACACCGGCGCTGCGCGTCTGTTCACTATGAACGCTGCTTATATGCTGACCCTGAAGGATCTGAATCTGGAAGGCACAGCAACCAGTTACAGCATTCCCGCCTCCATCACCTTTGATGGCGGTAAGGCCAGTGTTGTATCCGATGCCGCACCGTATGTTATTTGGGCAAGTCAGGCAAGCCCCGATACAGTATCTCAGGGTATTACTGTGACCGGCGGCGCGGATGCAACCATCAGCGGCGCAGGCAATACGATTTGTCTTTACTATGCCACCAGCGCAAAGATCATTGTTAATGAAGACAGTAAACTGAAAGTGGTATCAAGCAATTCTCAGGCGATCCGTGCGCCTGAATCACAGAGCAGCGAGAATGTTCTGCAGGTAATCGGCGGCACTCTGGAAGTGTCGGGTACCGCAGCTGGATATAGTGGTACGGTTGCGCGGATATCCGGTTATGATGATACATATTTTGTAACCATCAACTCGGGTACAACCAGTGACGCAGATATCAACCTGAACAATTATAGTTATGTCAAGATCGAACCGGCGCATACGATTTCTGTAACTGACGGTACTGCCAGCGTAGCAACAGACCGGGTTACAGTATCCAATGCAACAAAAGCGCCTGCTGGTGCAACTGTGACTCTGACTCCCACAACGAAGACCGGTTACAGATTCTACCAGTGGACATTTGGCAACGATTCTCAGGAGCCTACCATTACAGAGAATGTATTCACTATGCCTGCCGGCGCAGTGAGTGTAGTGGCCAACTACGACGAGGTCAAGACAATTAAAATTCTGGGCGTTGACCGTGAGTTCACTGTCCGCGAACCTCTGTACTTTACTACCGACGGCGGGGTTACACCGCTTACAGAGGGCGATTTGGAGAATCTCTACAACATCAAGTTGGCGCTTGTTGATGGCGTTCCCACAGTTTATCTGAAGGGCGCTACCGTTACATCCACAGCCAGCGGCGTAAGGATCATTGAAAACGGCACAGATGTGAGCGCGTTTACGATCGTTACGGAATCGGACAGTGTGCTGGATAGTTACAGCAATGCTATTTATGTGAACAGAGCGGACCTGACTCTTGCGGGTACCGGCAAGTTGAGCCTGATCGGCAACAACAATCCCAATGCGACTACGGCCTATGGCGGCGCGGCTACCATTTGCATCTACCATTATGCCACTACCGATGCAGAGGAAAGCAAGGTAGTACGCACGATCACCTTGGACGAAAATGCCAATGTTTACATCAAGTCAAACACATTCGGCACAAGCGGTACAGGCGGCATCTGGAGCGAACCGAACATAAATGCAAATGTGATCGCGAAAAACGGTTGTTCTCTGGAGGTCGAGTCTGATACCAACATCTTCTATGCCGGCATCAACCTGACTTTCCAGGGCTATACAGACTGGGCTGGCGTGATCGGCGATAGCAAGGAAACAGCAACGGGCTATAACGGTGGTGCAAACCCGGCTCGTGGCAGCAAGTACTTTAAGATCGCCCCGGGTTACACAGTAACCGTTGACAGCGGTACGGCAAGCGGCGTTTCCTCCAACGGAGGCAGATTCCTCCCGGGTACGACCGTTACCCTGTCCCCCGGCGCGGCTGAGACCGGAAAGGCTTTCTGGAAGTGGACCACCGAGGACGAGATTGACATTGCAAGCAATCAATTTACAATGATTGCTGAAGATGTGAGCGTGGAAGCCGTCTGGCAGAACAAGGCAACTGTCTATTTCAAGGACGGCACGCCGTATTCCGTTTTGGAATATACACCGAATTACTTAAAGTCTGTGGCGGATAGTGCCCCTACAGCGGGTACGGAAGCAGACCACGACATCGAACTGAAGTATACAGACGGCATTCCTGCGGTTCACCTGAAGGGCGCGGCGTTGTCTTCCACAACAAACACCTATTGTTTGACAAACGGAACAGACATCACCGATCTGTTGATCGTGGTGGAAGAGGATAGTACCATAACCAGTTACGGTCGCGGCATTTATATGCAAGCTGCCAACCTGACCATTCAGGGTCCCGGCAAACTGACCATTACCAGCAACACCGGCGGCAAGGTGCAATACGGTGGCTCGTCCGCCATTCAGGTTGTCGCAGGTAACGGCAATACGATCACATTCGACACGACTGCAGATGTGGAGATCTACACAGACTCTGTCGAACTTGATTCGGGATTGCTTGCCTACTCGGCTTGTATTTGGATCGAGTCTGGCAGCGTGCCCGTAACCATCGAAAATGGCGCAAAACTGCAAATGAGCAGCCCGAACCGTGTGTCTTATTCCAGCAGCGTGATCACGATTGCAAATGATTATACCGACGCTGTGGCCGTTTACGGCGCCGATCTGGCGACCGGTTCGCTCTTTACCAGTGGCGCAATCGTTAACTCACAGCAATTCTTTAAGATCGCCCCGGGCTATGATGTGACCGTAGAAAACGGCACGACCAATGTAGCAAGGGCCTTTGCAGGCATGAATGTTACGGTAACACCCGCTGCGGCAGCAGACGGAGAAGGCTTTAAGTACTGGACATCTGCCGTTTTGCTGGGTGAAGGTGTGAACTATAATAGTTCTTACACATTCACAATGCCGAATGAGCCGGTTACTGTTGCTGCAAACTACGGCGACCTGGCGCAGGTGATTCTGAAAGGTACTACCACTTACGACTTTGTTCAGGACGGCGCAACCCGCTACTTCACAGTTGTGGATAATGTGATCACGGAAGTTGCAGAAGGCCAGGCATATAATATTATGATGTCCTATGCAGCGGGCGGAAAGCCCACGCTTACCCTGAACGATCTGACCCTGACAAGCGGCAACTATGGCGTCGGCTACATTGAAAGCGGTGTCTACACACCGGAGCTGGTGATCGTTGTAAAGGGCACTAATACAGTTGGCGGCACGCTTTGGTCGGCAATTGAGTTCAACGGCAACAACCTGACCATTACAGGCGACGGCACGCTCAACCTTTTGTCCAATTACAAGGGCATCCATTTGGACCAAACCGTTTTGGACGGTTCCATCAACGGATCTCTGCTTACCATTGACGGTGTAACGATTAACATTACAGCCACAAAGGATTACCAGGGCTGTATCAATGCGGGCACTGGCAGCGTTCTGGTTGACGGCGGCAGGCTTGTTTTGACCGGCGCGCCTAAGACTGACTCGACGGTTGGCGCTTCCGCGTTCTCTGGTAGCGGCGAGTTGACCGTTGACGGTGATGCCTATATCGAGATCCCCACTGCCAGCACGGCGATCGGTTTACCGCTGGTGCTGAACAGCGGCACGATCATCATCGGCTCGGAAGACAATTACGCAAATGTAACTACCGGCACGAGCCATGTTATGACATTCAACGGTGGCTTCCTTGAGATATTTGCAGATGTCATTTGCAGCAACTACTCGCTCCCAGTCTTTACCTATGACTGCGTGGCAACGGAAGCGCCCACCAAGGCTGCCTTTATGGCCAACCCCAATGCCTACATTTACGAAGGTGCCAACAACTACCTCTTCGAGGATTACTTCCGGGTTGAGCCGAAGCATGTTGAGGTTACCATCACTTGGGGTGCGATGACATTCAATTACAACGGTTCTATTTGGGATACCGAGAACCTTACTTGGGTAGGCAACTGGGAACCCACCGGCGCGGGCAAAACCCAAGACAATATGCGGTGGGACGCTACAAACCAGCAGTGGGTAAGCACTAGGACTACCGACGCAGAGTCTACCGAACTGGCAGCCAACCAGATCAAGGTGGAAAATACCGGTACGGATACAGTGGATGTCGAATTCACATTCGCCACTGCGGGTGATTTCATTACTGATTATGGAACAAACATAATCGGCACTTTCACAGACGGCGAAGGCGCAACCATTACCACAATTACACTGATTCGATTCCAGGAAGCAGATGCATACCTGAATCTGAGCAGCGCAGCAGTTGCCAGCGATTTTGGCAGCACAACATTGGGTACAGTTACCGTCGTAATTGACGCGCTGACACCCGCACAAGGAGGAAATGCCTAATGAGCAATGAATTCGAAAAAGAAAACGAAGAAAAAAAGAAAGGCGCGTTGATCCTTGGTAAGAAGGAAAAGATCTTTCTGATCATCATTGCTTTGATCACGGTGGCAGCCATTGCGGTTACCGTCTGGGCGCTTTTCTTCCGCAAGCCGGATGATTCCGGCCTGACCCCCGACTATGCCCCCCAAGATACGGAGACCAATGCAGAGTCGATTCCCGGTGATGACACCAACGACAAGTTGGACTCTCCCGACGGTGGCGGCGCGGTCAGTATGAGTTACACCAAGAATGTCACCATTGACATTAGTGAAGAGAAAGCAGTTTTGAATTTCGGCAACCCCGGCGAATCCAACAAGGATATGCTGGTGCAGATCGTGATTCAGGACACCATTCTCGTTCAATCCGGCAGACTGACCCCGGGCCACAAGGTGTCCCAGTTGGATCTGTTGGATGGCGCAGCGAAGAAGCTGAAAGCCGGCGGTTATGAGGGCAAGATCGTTGTCTTGTTCTATGACCAGGAGTCCGGTGAGAAGGCTATGCTGAACGCCGAGATCCCTGTCACCATTCAAGTGCAGGACTAAATTCGTTATCTTGCCGGGCGCCTTGGTAAAGGCGGGGCGCCCGGCGAATAAAAAAGCAAAAACCATTTTACTATTTAAGGAGATTATGTTATGAAGAAGTTATTTGCTATCCTGTTGGCAGTTGCTGTTGTTTGCGCTCTGTCTCTGACTGCTTTCGCAGCCGATTTCACCACTCTGCCCCAGAACACTGCCGCTTCCATCGATGTAAGCGCTACTTTTGACGAAGTTGACTATGAAGACGCTTACTTTGTTACTCTGACCTATTCTGACATCGTGTTTGCATACACTGCTGGTGTCAGCACTTGGAATCCTTCCACTCTGGAGTGGGATGCTCCTGAAGATGCTGAGTGGACTACCGCTTCTGCTACCGTTAATGTCGTTAACAAGTCCTCCGTTGGTATCACTGTTACCTTCACCGATGATATCGATGATGCTGCAGACGTAACTCTGGAGTACACCTCTAACGGCGTTCTGACTCTGGCTGAGGCTGATGTTGAGAACGACAAGACTGCTACTGGCTCTGCAAAAGAAGGCACTATGACCATCTCTGTTGCTGAGGGCAGCGTAATTGAAGAAGCTACCGATATCGGCACCATCACTGTTTCCATCACCGAGACTCCCGCTCAGCAGGGCTAATTACAAAATAATCGGTTAATATCAGTTGCAGGCTTTGCCTGCAACTGACCCGAGCAATTTGTAGCAGGGATTAAAACCTGTTAAAAAAGTTTAACCTATAAGGGTGCGGTCCTTTACACCGCACCCTTAACGGGAAAATCAATGTTTATCCGAATGCACCGGTATACGGCGCATTCCGATAAGCAATGATTTGCAAAAACCCGTCATTCAATGTAGGGGCGAGCATCGCTCGTCCGAAAAGAATGTGCGTTTTTGCGGACGACCAATGGTCGCCCCTACGATAAGACCCAAACAAAACCCCGTCATTCCGAGGGCATTTATGCCCGTGGGAATCCCCCGGATGTTGCATTGTTTTGGGGATTGCGCCCCAAGAGCACTTCCTCGCTGCGCTCGGGCGCCACACCAGTGTGCGCACTGGTTCGCAATGACGATATTGATTTGGCGCAATCCTATTATTTTGTAACCTTTTCATACTTCGGTAAAGGTGAGGTATGAAAGAAAATAGATGACAAAACTATTTTAAAAGGAGAATATGCTATGAAAAAATTGTTTGCTATTCTGTTGGCAGTTGCAGTTATCTGCGCTCTGTCCGTAACCGCTCTGGCTACTACCATCACTCCCGTAGGCGAAGCTTCTAAGGATGTTACCGGTCAGTATCAGGCTGGTAGCGCTGATGTTCAGGGCTACAAGGTTGCTATCGCTTGGGGCGACATGACCTTCAAGTACACCGATGCCACCAGAACCTGGAACACCACCGATCTTGAGTGGGACGAGAGCGGCGCTGGCTGGACTGTTGTTAACAACTCCAACACCATCACCCTGACCAACTCCTCCAGCGAGGACATCAAGGCTACCTTCACTTTCACCGCTGCTCAGGGCTCCGGCATCACCGGCAAGTTCACCGATGAGGATGGCGCCGACCTGACCAACAGCCAGATCACTGTTGGCAACGCTCTGCCCGCACAGGGCCAGACCACCGGCGCTGCAAAGGAAGAGGTCGTTAAGTTCGAGATCACCGGCGGCACTCTGGCTGCTAACGCTACTCTGGGCAGCATCTCTGTTTCCATCGAGAACGTTCCTGCCGCTTAATTTTCTCTGACAATTATCCCTTGCAGGCTAACGCCTGCAAGGGGTGGGCAGAATCATAATGTGATTTGATTCCAACGGGTTTGCGCTCCTTTACAGCGCGAACCCGGAGGAATTTATCATTTTTTATCCAAATGCACTTGCAAAAGCGGGTTTCGATAAGAAATGATTACAGGAGACAAGTCTATGAACAAGAAATTTGTGATTGCAATATCGGCGGTTTGCCTTGTGGCTGTGGCTGCGATGATCGTGGCGCTGAGCCTGTCCGGCAAGACGGAAAAGCCCCAGTTTACGCCCCCTCCCTTTGAGACGGCTGCGCAGGTGGGCACGCCTACCGTGGAGGACACCAGTTGGGGCAAGATCTATCAGTCGGGTATGAGTTTCGTTGCCTATATGTGCGGCAAGGTTACGGTCAGCGGCACAGGGGCGGATCTGTATTTCACAAATGATGCCGACAACAACGCATGGCTGAAACTGCGGATCATGGACACGCAGGGCAACATTTTGGCGGAGACCGGCATTATCAAGCCGGGTGAATATCTGCAGACGGTGCAGTTTACCACCGTTCCCACCAGCGGCCAGCAGATCACCATGAAGATCATGGGCTACGAGCCGGAGACCTACCACAGCATCGGCGCGGTGGCGCTGAACACGGTGGTTGAGTAATCGTTACGGAACAAAAAATGACCCCGGGGTGAAAACGCCCCGGGGGTTTATTTGTTTGTAGGGGCGTTCTGCGAACGCCCGCGGGTTCGCGGGAATGCCTCCCTCTCCTCAAGGAGAAGGCTTTGCGGGTGTGCGCTGCTCGCCCCTACAAGGCAACACCAAAATAACACGTCATTCCGAGGGCATTTATGCCCGTGGGAATCCCCCGGATGTTGCATTGCTTTGGGGATTGCCACGTCGCCTTCGGCTCCTCGCAATGACGGGGAATTGTTGCGTTGTCGTTGGGGATTGCGCCCCAAGAGCACTTCCTCGCTGCGCTCGGGCGCCACACCAGTGTGCGCACTGGTTCGCAATGACAGGAAATATGTAGGGATCGCCAATCCCCCAGTCTTTTTGCTGCGCAAAAATCCAGCCCCCTTTAGGCACGGGGGCCTTTTGGGAGCAGAATGTTAAAGCCCCCT
>JAFQDY010000043.1 GCA_017399325.1 Oscillospiraceae bacterium | reverse complement strand
TAAAGGACATCAGAAGACCCAGCGAAATGCCGGTGCCGGCAATGACCTGAGAGCCGCCGATGGCCCAGATGAGCAGAGAACCGCAGGTTACAAGGAACGAGATCATCTGGGGGAATGTAACAAGGACCTTTGCGCTGTTTTTGTTCACCGTAAACCATTCGTTTGTAAACTTTCGGAATTTGCCGACGGCATTTTTCTCACCGGTGAAAGATTTGATGACCCGGATGCCGGGAATGGTATCGGACAAAAGACCGGACACAGCGGCGCCTTTTCGCCACATCAGCCTGTAGAAAGGCAGTATTTTCTTGGAGAATTTTCTGGCAATGAATGCCACAAGGGGCACGGGGATCAGGGACATCAGCGTCAGTTTCCAGTCCATAGCCAGCATAATGATCACGATGCCGATGAGGGTGAACAGTTGCACGATCACTTCCTGGGTGATGCGCATCATAAAGGCCTGCAGGGTGTTGGTGTCACCGTTAATGCGGTTGATGACCGAGCCGGTGGAAGTCTTGTCATAAAAGGACATAGGCAGATGCTGGGCCTTTTCGTAGACTTCGTTGCGCAGAGAAAGAAGGATTTTATGGCCACTGATGCGGAGCATATAGTTCTTCAGCGCACCCAGCAGGTAGTGGGCCAGATGGGCGCCGAACAGAAGCAAGACCACAAAGGTCAGTTTCTGCCGGTCCTGATTTTTCAGCACATCGTCGACCAGCATCCGCGTCAGATAGGGAGGCAGCAGGTTGATAGCCGTAACCACCGCCGACAAAAGCAGAGACAGGATCAGAATATATTTTTGCGGCGCCAAATGCTTGGCAAATTTTTGTATCAGTTTGCGCTTGGAGGTGCAGTTCAGGCATTCGGCGTTGATGCTTCTTAAGGTCCGTCCGCACTTGGGGCAGCGGGTCTGCTGCTTGTTATAGACTGCCGCAAGGATCTCGAACCGTTCCTGCCGGTCTGCGCCGTTTTTCACATTGTTGATGTATTCGGCAGCCCCGTCACACAAAGACAGGGCGTCGTTTCCAAACCGGAAAATGGTCTTGTCTTCCGCACCCGCTTTGGTCAGATACAAAAAGGCATTTCCGTACATACGGCGAACGCCGATGCTGTCAAAATCCTCCCACAGATAGGTTTCGATATTGCCGGCTTCATAAACCAGGATCTGGCTGTCGGTGGATGCAAAATAGCAGGTTTCGTAGGCGGCGTCCCGGTTCATGGTGCTTGCGATGGCGAAAAGAATGTTTTTTCCGTTTGCCGCATATTCCAATGCTTCTGTTGCGTCGGGTTTGATGTTCTTCATGCTCAGTTCAATCATACGAATTCCCCTTTCTTTTCATAAGAGCCACTTGGTATGATTATTCTTAAATAAACAAAAATGTCGACACCGTGAAAACGACGTCGACAAATGAGACATCGTTTTTATCCACGATCCCTCATGATCACATAATGAAATTCCGGAAACAAAAATTCGTAGCCGCCATGGTAAAGTCCTCACTTATTGCATATCGGTCTAACTGGTTCTTGTTTGGTCGTTTACTTTTTACCACACCCCATAGGCTTTGTCAACAGAAAATGTAAAATTTCCGAAAAAATTTTACCGTTGAAGAAAAAAGACCCAAACGCCGTTTGGCGTTTGGGTCTTTTGGTATGGGGTTATACTTCCGGCATACGGTTTCGGTAATTGCTGGGCGGGCACAAAAAGCGCTTTTTGAACAGCCGGGAGAAATAGTAAATATCCGAGAAACCAACGGCCTCTGCCGCGTGTTTCACATTGTGGGTACCGCTGGACAGGAGTCTGGCTGCTTCGTTGAGCCGCAGGCCGATCAGATACTGGGTGGGGGTAGACCCGAACAGTTCCCGGAAACGCTCTCGGAAATACTTGTCGCTGAAGCCGTATTTGGAAGATATGACAGCCACATCCAAAGTGGGATCGCCGTAATGGCTGAGCAGGTAGTCCCGCACCTCCACAAAGGGCATATTCTTGGACAGTTGGTAGTATTGGGCGTTCCGCTTCTCCTCAATCAGCGACAAAATCTCGTAGACCACAGAAAGCGCCATATAATAGGAACTTTGGTGCTGCAGGTCTTTGTATTGGAGCAGTTTGCGGAACAGAAGAGAAAACCGCGGATCGTTGGCGCAATCGATCACTTCGCTTTGTATGGGGTGGTCTGCAGTGTACAGAATGGTGATTATCTTTCTGGGAGAAATCTGTGCCGCCGAAAAAGGATCGTCGGGGCAGATTGTAACAACGCAGTCCTTTTTGACAGTATACTTGCCGGAAGGGAAAGTGTAGGTATATTCTCCATCCAGATGATAATGGATATAAGTAACCCGTCGTGGCGGATTGACGGCCTTGCCGTATGAAGCATCTAAATTTTGTTCAGAAGTTGAGATATTTATAAGGTTATCAATGTGTATATGCATATTTTTATCACCGATTCTTATTATACCACTTTGTGCAAATGCGTCAAGTGTTTTTGCGCAAACAAGGTTCTGTTTTGTGCAAGAATCTTTCGATTGGTAAAGATAGTCACAATTCCGGCAAACGATTTCTGTAATTACTGGGTGGGCAGGAAAACCGCTTTTTGAACAAACGGCTGAAGTAATAAATATCCGTAAATCCTACAGATTCTGCAGCCTGTTTCACATTGTGGGTGCCGTTTGACAAAAGTCTAGCCGCCTCGTTAAGCCGCAGACCGATCAGATATTGGGTGGGCGTAGAGCCAAACAGATCCCGAAAACGCTCTCTGAAATACTTATCGCTGAAACCGTGTTTTTTGGCAAAAACGGAAGTGTCCAAAGCGCTGTCGCTGTAGTTATTCATCAGCAGATCCCGCACTTCCAAAAACGGCACATTCTTGGAAACCTGATAGTATTTCATATTCTGTTTTTCTGCAATCAATGCCAGAATTTCATAGGCGGTTGACAGAGCCATATAATAGCAACTCTCCTGATGCAGACTCTGATACTGAAGCAGTTTGCGAAACAGAATGGAAAACCGCGGATCGTTGGCGCAATCAATCACCTCAGTGCGGACAGACGCATTCGATGTGAAAATGAAACAGATGGACGGGCCGGGTTTGATTTGCTGCACCGAATATTCGTCGTTGGGATTGATTGTGAGGACGCAATCCTTTTTGGATTGCAGCACACCGAACGGGAAAGTGTGGTCATATTGTCCGTCCACTTGATAGGCGACAATGTTGAGATGTCTTGGCGCTTTGTTAGACCAAGTTTCCTGGTTTTTTTGGAATGTATAAGCGCTTATAAATTTTTCAATATGAATGTTCATTTTAATATCACCCACCCTTATTATACAAAACAGGAAACAACCGTCAAGCAATATCAGCGTTTTTTTAAAAGGTTGCATTCCGTTTTATACAAAATCATACACATTGACATTGTTCCGCCCCCCATTACACAATATAATCAAAGAAAAAGGAGGGAAGCGCTATGGTTTATGAAAACATCAGAAAAGAACTCACAGAGTATTATTTTGAGGAATTGCCGACCCTTGTAAAAACCCACAGAGAAACGGTGTTTGGGATTATGGACGCCTATGCTGCCGAGCATCCCGATGCAAGCAGTTATGCACTCAAGGCAAAGATGTACGATGTGATCGCGGACAATGTAAATCCCCGCATTTTTGACGACATTCCGTTCTGTCTGGAACTGGGGAATCTGATGCCCCGTTGCGACGGCAAGTATAACCGCGGCGGCGACCACGCAAACGGCTGGCTGATTGAGCGAAATATGCACCTGTATGAGGACGACGATCCCCATCGGCTGAAAGAATATGACGAACTGCGCAAATATTTCGTGCAGAACGGCACCTATGCGGATTTTCTCCATATGGGTATTCCCATGACGAAGGTGTTCAAAATCGGCTTGTCGGGCATTCTTACAGAACTGGCAGACACACGGGCAAAATGCACCACCGGTAAAGAAACGGAGTTCATCGACTGCGCCGAAGCGGGCATTCGCGCCTTGCAGAAACTTGCGCTGAAACTGTCTGCTAAGGCAAAGGAAAAAGGTTTCAATGACCTGGCGCAAATGATTGCCCGGGTGCCTTATGAACCGCCGAAAACATTCCACGAAGGCCTTAACACCCTGGGCTTTATCCGAAAGGCGCTGGGTTCGCTGGAAGGCTACGGCTTCAGTTCCATGGGCAGGCCGGATGTGTTGCTTGCCGACCTCTATGAAAACGACAAAAGCCGCGGAGTTACTGATGAGGAAATGCTGGATTTGGTGTCCCGATTCCTGCTTGTCTGGGACTGCACAAACGACAGACGGGTGCTTTTCGAGGTGGCTTGGGAATACGAATTGGAAAACACCCTCACATTAGGCGGCTGCGACGAGGACAGCAATCCCGTATTCAACGGCGTAACGAAACTCTTCATCACCGCCCGGGATAATCAGCGTTGTATGTATCCAAAAATGATGTTGCGTTTTTCTGAAAATTCTCCCGAGGAATACCTGCAACTGATGAGCCGTTCTCTCACAGATGGCAAAAGTTACAGCCTGTTTGAAAACGACGACATTACCATTCCCGCGTTAGTGGGTTGCGGAACGGAACTGAAAGACGCCAGAAATTATCTGGTAGGCGGCTGCTGGGACGCGCTGACCCCGGACTACAACAACAAATACAGTGGCGAGTATTTTTACCTGACCACACCCTTCTTTGATTTGATGGAGCCGGACGGTGGCAATTTAAAGAATATGGATGTTTCCTTCGTTGAATTTGCCCGGGCAAAGAACTTTGAGGAACTCTATGACAGTTATTTGGGTGTCATTGGCCAGATTCTCCGGCGCAAGCATATTTTGCAAAAGGAAGGCTCCAAAATTTGGGACAAAGTCAATCCTGCCTGCACCCTTTCCGCCCTGATGCAGACTTGTATTCCTATGAGAAAAGATATGACTGCCGGCGGTATCAAATACAGTCGGGAATGCGTGTACTACACCTGCTTTGCGGAGATTGTGGACTCTCTGTATGCCATTAAGCGCCTGTGCTTTGACGATAAGGTCTTGCCCGTCAGCGAACTGATCCATCAGTGCAAAAACAACTGGCCCAACGAGGAGTTGCGCCAAAAGGCTATCGCGCTGCCTACATTCGGCGACGGCTCCGATGAATCCACCGAATTCGCCGCAAAATTCTATAACGACCTGTGCGCATTGGCAGATACCTTTGAAACCGCATACGGCGGAAAATGTCGCCCCGGCTTCAACCTGTACACGGAAGTGGTGCTTGTGGGCGAAATGACGCCGGCACTTCCCAGCGGCAGAAAGGCCGGCGATTACTTGAGTCAGGGCATTACCCCCTCCAGAATGCAGAAGGAGAGTTCTCTCTATGACCTGCTGGATTCTTACCGGGACATTGATTTTACAAAGACTTCCGGAAATGCATCGCTCACGCTATCTCTGCCTTTGGGCAAAGTCAATGAGGAACAAATGGCAGCGCTGTTCCGTGTGCTGGCTCACAACGGTCTGCAAGCCATTCAAATCAACTGCGTAGACAAAGAAGCGCTGCTTGATGCCAAGAAAAACCCGGAAAACCACAAGGACATTGTTGTTCGTGTCTGCGGCTTCTCTGCGCCTTTCGTGTGCTTAAGCGAGCGATATCAGGACGAAGTGATTGCCAGAAATATTTCCGCAATTTGAGGATTGAAAATGACACTTGACATTACCAATATCCAAACTTTTTCCATACACGACGGCCCTGGCATCCGAACCACCCTGTTTCTTGCCGGATGCCCCTTAAAATGCGCCTGGTGCCACAATCCGGAAACCCAAAACGGCAAGCCGGTGCTTGCCTTTGAAGGGGCAAAATGCACCCTATGCGGAAG
>JAFQDY010000042.1 GCA_017399325.1 Oscillospiraceae bacterium | reverse complement strand
ATCGTCAAGGGCGTCAATGTGTTCCCCTCTCAGATCGAATCCGTTCTTCTGGAGCAGGGTTATCCTGCCAACTATCAGATCGTGGTGGACAGTGTGAACCATTCGGATACACTGGAAGTTATGGTAGAAATGACACCGGAGAACTTCTCCGACTCCCTTGCCAAAATCACTTCTATGGAAAAGAAACTGGTGGATGCACTGAAGGCTATGCTGGGTATTTACGCCAAGGTTCGCCTGGTAGCGCCCAAGACCATCGCCCGCAGCGAAGGCAAGGCCGTCCGTATCATCGACAAGCGTAAGATTTAAGGAGGCGACGAAATGGTATATCAAATTTCTGTATTTTTGGAAAACCGCGCCGGTCAGTTTGCGGAAATCACCGGCATTCTGGCCCAAAACCATGTGGATCTGCGGGCAATTTCCATTGCGGAGACCACCGATTACGGTGTTTTGCGTATGATCGTGGACAACGCAGAGAAAGCCACCTCCATTTTGATGCAGCACGGCTACCTTTTGTCTATGACCCCCGTGCTGGTGATCGCCGTTCCCGACCAGCCTGGCGGCATCGCACCTGTTCTGACCACCTTGGCCGAGGGCAACATCGACATTGAGTATATGTACTCTCTGTTCACCCACACAGAGGGCAAGGCCTATATCGTGTTCCGCGTGGCCGAGCCGGATAAGTTTGTGGCGCTGCTGAACAGCCACGGGATCACCCCCGTCACCAATGAAGAATTGGGCATTCACTAATCAGGATCGAGGTATGAAACTATGCAGGAAATGAGCAGAAAAAATCAGCATTTCACTGATTCCGTCATTCGCCGTATGACCCGTATTTCCATAGATTGCGGTGCCATCAATCTTGCCCAGGGATTCCCGGATTTTGATCCCCCCAAGGCTATGCTGGACCGCTTGAACGAGGTCTGCTACACAGGCCCGCACCAGTACCCCATCACCATGGGCGCGCCCAATTTCCGGCAGGCGCTGGCAAGAAAATGCGGCAGATTTATGGGCCGTAAGTTAGATGCCAACACCGAAATGGTGGTCACCATCGGTTCTACCGAAGCAATGGTGGATACCATTTTCGCCCTGACGAACCCCGGCGACAAGATCGCAATGTTCTCTCCCTACTTTGAGAACTACCGGGCCCAGGCCATTTTGGCCCAGTGCGAGCCTATCTTCATTCCGCTGACACCCCCCACCTTCAATTTTGATCCCAATGTGCTGGAAGATGCATTCAAACAGGGTTTGAAAGCCATTTTGATCTGCAACCCCTCCAACCCCAGCGGCAAGGTCTTTACCTATGAGGAACTGAAACTGATCGCAGACCTGTGTATCAAGTATGATGTCTACGCCATTATGGACGAAGTGTATGAGCATATCGTCTACGAAGGCCATAAGCACACTTATATGAACAGCCTGCCCGGTATGTGGGAACGGACCGTTTCCTGCTCCTCTTTGTCCAAGACCTACTCTATCACCGGCTGGCGTTTGGGTTATGCCATCGCACCCCAGCACATTATGGACCGCATCAAGCAGTACCACGATTTCAACACAGTAGGATGCCCCTCTCCATTGATGGAGGCGGCTGTGGTGGGCCTGGATATGCCGGACAGTTATTACGAAGAATTCGGCGCTCACTATGCCCATATGAAGAAATTGTTCACCGAAGGTCTTGACCGGATCGGCATTCCTTACACCGATCCCCAGGGTGCATATTTCGTGTTGGCTGACATCTCTCCCTACTTGAAGAAAGGCCAGACCGACGTGGAATTCTGCGAAGAACTGGCCCGCAAAGTAGGCGTGGGCGCAGTGCCCGGCAGTTCCTTCTTCAGCGAGAATGTAAACAACATCGTCCGTTTGCACTTTGCAAAGGTGGACGCTACCCTGAACGAGGCGCTGGACCGTCTGTCCCACATTCGGGAAAAACTGTTTTGATTGAGCAAAAAGCCACT
>JAFQDY010000041.1 GCA_017399325.1 Oscillospiraceae bacterium | reverse complement strand
TACTCCATCAGCAGTGCCTCGTTGCAGGTGGAGGCCACCTCCGCCACGAAGATCACATAGTCCGAATCGATGGGATTCTGGTACTTGTTGGACAGATAAGAATGCAGTGCGTGGCCCATTTCATGGGCAAGGGTAAACTGACTGTCCAGCGTACCGGAATAGTTCAGCAGCACATAGGGGTGAACGGAAGCGCCGGCAGAGTATGCGCCGCTGCGCTTGCCCTCGTTTTGGTACACATCGATCCAGCGGTTTTCAAAACCCTGCTTCAAAATGGCCCGATAATCTTCGCCCAAAGGCGCCAAAGCATCGTAAACGGTCTGCTTTGCCTCGGCAAAGGGGATCTTCTTATCCACATCTGCAAACAGCGGTGTGTAGATGTCATAGAAGTGCAGTTCATTAAGTCCCAGCATCTTCTTCCGCAGGCGCACATAGCGGTGCATTTTGTCCATATTCTTGTGGACAGATTCGATCAAATTCAAATACACAGATGTGGGCACATTGGTGTTATTTAAGGATGCCTCGAAGGCATTGTCATAATGGCGGGCTTCTGCAAAGAATTTCAGTTGCTTGTTCTGAGCGTTGAGCAGTGCCGCGGCGGTGTTTTTGAAGTTGGCAAAGCCTTGATACAAACTCTCGTAGGCATTTTTCCGCAGAACCCGGTCCGGACCGGATTGAATGGGCACAAATGTGCCTTGGTTGACTGTATGGGGGTTGCCGTCTTTATCGAGAGCATCGGCAAATTTGATATCTGCGTCGGCAAACATACCGTAGACAGTATCGGGCGTTTGGGACATTTCACCGGCGGCAGCCAACAGTTTTTCCTCAGCAGGAGAAAGCACGTGAGCCTTCTTTCGACGCAAATTGGTCAGGTAGCGGCGGTAGCGCTCCAGTTGGGGACAGGCCGCATAGAAGCCGTCCAAAGTTTCGTCGGAGATCGCCATAATTTCCGGCGTTTCAAAACTGAGTGCCGCGCTCAATGCCACCACAACGCTCATAAACTTGCCGGTCATTGCCTGATAAGTGGCGTTGCGGGTGTCCTCGTCGCTTTTGCGCATACAATAATTTGCCAGCAGTGATGCCTTTTCGTCGGTCGACTCCATCTTATACAGGTAGTCAAAAAGGGTCTGCCCGCTTGCAGACAGGCGACCTGCATAACTTGCCAAAACCTCTTTATCCTGCTCCAAGGTAGCCAGTTCCTGCTCCCAGGCAGTATCGCTTGCATACATATCTTCCGTTGCCCAAGTATCCTCTACGGGAATCTCGGAACGGTTGCAAATTTTATCCATCCTTACACCTCCGGGATTTTTCATTATTATACCACGAAACTTCCCAAAAGAAAAGTACGCCCTTGCATTTCTTTCCTGTTCGTGGTAAAATCCTACCCGGTGATTAATATGATAAAGAAACAATTAAGAGGCAGCGCGATCCTCATATTGGCAACCGTTATCTGGGGCTCTACTTTTGTTGCCCAGAGCGTGGGTATGGACTACATTGAGCCGTTCACTTTTCAAGCCATTCGGTGTTTTCTTGGCGGACTGCTTCTGCTGCCTGTGATCGGGATTGCAGACAAGTTCAAAAAGACTGACGGAAAGACCTATTTCTCCCGCTGGCAGGACAAAACCCTTTGGAAAGCGGCTCTGCTTTGCAGCATTCCTTTGTTTATTGCTACAAATTTGCAGCAAGTTGGCATGGTGGATACCGATGCGGGCAAATCCGGATTTTTGACGGCAATGTACATCGTCTTCGTGCCGGTTTTGGGTATTTTTCGCGGGCAAAAGCCTACCAAATGGATCCCCATCAGCGTTTTACTGGGCGTAGTCGGTCTCTATTTCTTAAGTTGTGTGGGCGTAACTGCCATTGCTACCAGTGACATTCTGCTGCTGGGCTGTGCATTGGCGTTTGCGGTGCAGATCTTATGCGTTGATGCATATGTAGATAAGGTAGATCCTCTGCGACTGAACTGCCTGAATTGCTTGATCTGTTCCGTTCTTTCGGCGGTTGTTATGCTATTCGCGGAGACCCCTACATGGGAAGGAATTCGCGGTTGTGTGGGTTCGCTGGCATATGCCGGTTTCCTGTCCATGGGCATTGCCTACTCTTTGCAGATCATCGGGCAGAAGGATCTGCACCCTGCTACCGCTTCCCTGCTTATGAGTTTGGAGTCGGTGTTTGCCGTACTTTCCGGTTGGCTGATTCTTGGTGAGCGGCTGACAAAATGGGAAGGAATTGGCTGCATACTGGTTTTTGCAGCGGTGATACTGTCCCAACTTCCTGACACAAAAAAATGCAATAAAAAAGCACCCTGTTAAGGGTGCTTTTTCTTTTATTTTACAATATCTCTTGCCACATACACGCCGCTGGCGGATGCATGAGACAGGCTATGGGTAATGCCGCTGCCGTCACCAATGATATAAAGGCCTTTATGGCAGCATTCCAGATTGGAATCCACCGCCACTTCCATATTATAGAACTTCACTTCCACGCCGTAGAGCAGGGTGTCGTCATTGGCAGTACCGGGCGCGATCTTGTCCAGCGCGTAGATCATCTCGATAATACCGTCCAAAATCCGCTTCGGCAGGACAAGGCTTAAATCGCCCGCGGTGGCGTTCAAGGTAGGCGTCATAAAGGAGTCGGTCATACGGTGAGGTGTAGAGCGGCGTCCCCGAATCAAATCGCCAAAGCGCTGCACCAGCACACCGCCGCCCAGCATATTGCTCAAACGGGCGATAGACTCGCCGTAGCCGTTACTGTCCTTAAAAGGTTCAGAAAAATGCTTAGAGACCAGCAGCGCAAAGTTGGTATTCTCCGTTTGCTTGGCGGGGTCTTCATAACTGTGGCCGTTTACGGTTACGATACCGTTTGTGTTTTCATTGACCACCGCGCCCTTGGGGTTCATACAGAATGTACGAACCAAGTCGCCATACTTCTGGGTGCGGTAGACGATCTTACTCTCGTACAGTTCGTCGGTCAGGTGGGAGAACACTTCTGCCGGCAATTCCACACGGACACCCAAGTCCACGCGATTGGACTTGGTTTGGATATTCAGGTCGCTGCAAACCGTTTCCATCCACTTGCTACCGCTGCGGCCCACGGAGATAATGCACTTTTTGCAGGTGAAAGAACCCTTGGCACAATGGATCTCATAGCCGCCATCGATCAGGGATATCTTCTCCACAGGGGTGTCGAAGTAGAAATCCAGTTTGTCTTTCAATTCGTTGTAAAGGTTTTCAAGCACAACATAATTCTTATCCGTACCCAAGTGGCGCACGGAAGCATCCAGTAAATGCAGGCCGTGCTGGATGCACAGTTTTTTGAACTTTGTTCCTGCGGTGGAGTAGAGTTTTGTGCCTTCGCCGCCGTAGCGCATATTGATTCCATCAATATACTCCATCAGTTCCAGGGCGTGCTTCTTGCCTATATATTCGTAGAGCGTGCCGCCGAAATCGTTGGTAATGTTGTATTTGCCGTCGGAAAATGCGCCAGCGCCGCCAAAGCCGTTCATAATGGAGCAACTTTTGCAGCCGATACAAGACTTGATTTTCTCACCATCAATGGGACAGTTGCGCTTACTCAGTTCGTGTCCGGCTTCAAACACCGCTACTTTCAGTTCCGGATTTAATTTTGTCAGTTCGAAAGCGGAGAAAATTCCGCCCGGACCTGCACCGATTATCAAAACATCGTAATTCATTTGGTGTCCTCCAATATTACTTTTTATCAGCGGCAATGATGCGTTTCATTGCTTCAATGCCAACGCGAACGGCAGCAGAGGTGTCCTCTGTCATAGGCATCGAAAGGCCTGCTTTTTCCCGTTCCTGATTCCAAACGGTATGGAAGCAACTGCCACAGCGAACGCCGAGCGCCGCAGCCACAACAAACAGAGCCGCCGACTCCATTTCACTGGCCTTTACGCCCAGCCGTTTCCAACTTTCCCACTTTTGAAGCAGTTCGTAGGAAACGGGGCTTTTCTCAGGGGAATGCTGCCCATAGAACGAGTCCTTGCATTGGACCACACCCACATGGGTGCGATAACCCAACGACTCGCTTGCGTCCTTCAGTGCCGCCGTAATCGCAAAGTCAGGCACGGCAGGAAATTCAAGAGGCGCATACTCCAAAGAAGTATGCTCAAACCGGACTGCGCCGCTTGCCACGATCACATCACCGGGCAGCACATCCATATGGATGCCACCGCAAGTGCCCACACGGATAAAGGTATCCGTGCCGATGGCCGCCAATTCCTCCATAGCAATAGAGGCAGACGGGCCGCCGATGCCTGTAGAGCAAACGCTCACTTTTTCACCAAGCAGGGTGCCGGTGTAAATATTATACTCCCGGTTCATTCCCACATGGACAGGATCATCAAAATATGCGGCAATGGCTTCACACCGACCGGGGTCACCGGGCAGGAAACAGTATCTGCCCACATCCCCTTCTTTACACCGGATATGAAATTGCATTCCAATGTCTTGCATAGGCATCCTCCTTAAAAACTGTCAAACAGGTTGACTTGGCTGGTCTCCGGCAAGTCGCCAAAAGCACCGGCCTCCATCAGCATTTGCATATGGCTCTTGGAGACCTTGGGACAAGCCGCCGCGACCTCTTCCACAGACAGGAAAGTTTTTCCTTCCCGGCCGTTCATCAAGTCCCAGGCTGCGGTTTCACCCAAACCGGTAACCGCTACAAAAGGCGGCACGATCTTACCGTCTTTGATCAGGAATTTTGTGGCGTGGCTATCGTAAAGGCTGATGGGTGCGAAATCAAATCCCCGCAGATAATACTCATAGACGACTTCCAATGTTATGAGCATATCTTCGTCCTTGGGTGTTGCATTTTCGTTATTTTCAATGGCTCGGATATTGGCAACCACCGCATCCATACCGCAGGTCATAAGCGCTGCATCAAAGCCGCCTTTTTGACTCCGGCGGTAGAAATAGGCAGCGTAGAATGCCAGCGGGTAGTTGACCTTGAACCAGGCAATACGGAAGGCCATCATAACATAAGCCACCGCGTGGGCCTTAGGGAACAGGTACTTGATCTTCTTACAGGAATCGATATACCATTCGGGAACGCCGGCCTTGCGCATTTCATCTTCCGCGCCGTCGGGCAGTCCCCTGCCCTTACGAACGCTTTCCATGATCTTGAAGGCCCGTTTTTCTTTCAGGCCCATAGAGATCAGGTAGATCATAATGTCATCGCGGCAGCCGATGGTCTGATCCACCCGGGCAGTGCCGGAAACGATCAGATCTTTTGCATTGCCCAGCCACACATCCGTGCCGTGGGTATAGCCGGAGATACGCACCAGGAAGTCAAACTTTGTAGGCTTGGTGTCCAGCAAAACACCGCGGGTAAAACGGGTGTTAAACTCGGGAACCGCAACTGCGCCTGTAGGGCCCAAAATAGGGTCGTCCTCATATCCCAGGACTTTGGAACTGGTGAAGATGGACATAGTATCCTTATCGTCCAAAGGAATGGTCTTGGCGTCCACGCCGGTCATATCCTCCATCATACGGATCATAGTAGGATCATCATGGCCCAGCATATCCAATTTCAACAGATTTTCTTCCATTGCGTGGTATTCGAAATGGGTAGTGATCTGGTCGGAATTGGGGTCGTCGGCCGGGTGTTGCACCGGGCAGAAGTCCCAGATCTCGTTCTCCTGTGGGATAACCACCAAGCCGCCGGGATGCTGGCCGGTGGTCCTGCGAACACCTACGCAACCCGCTGCCAAACGGTTGATCTCCGCGGCATTTTCAGTTTTTCCGCGCTCGGAAAGATACTTCTTCACATAACCATAGGCGGTCTTTTCTGCCACAGTACCCACAGTTCCTGCCCGGAAAACATGGGATTTTCCGAACATTTCCGTACAGTATGCGTGGGCATTGGCCTGATATTCACCGGAGAAGTTCAGGTCAATATCGGGAACTTTATCACCGCCGAAACCCAGGAATGTTTCAAAGGGAATGTTAAAGCCTTCCTTGGCATAGGGTGTTCCGCACTTGGGACACACTGCATCCGGCAGGTCAGCGCCACATTCAAAGCCTTCCGGTACATCGAATGTGGTGAATTTACAATCGGGATTGGGACAGCGGTAGTGAGGCGGGAAAGAGTTGACCTCAGTAATGCCCGACATAAAGGCAACGATCGACGAGCCGACAGAGCCACGGGAACCAACCAAATAGCCGTTATCCAGCGAGTTTTGCACCAGTTTCTGCGCCGACATATAGATCACATCGTAGTGGCAGGTAATGATGTCATTCAGTTCCGTTTCGATGCGGTCTACGATCAGTTGGGGCGGGTTCTCACCGTAAAGTCTATGCATTTTGCCATAGACCAACGCCTTTAAGTCCTCCACCGAATTTTCGATCTTCGGGGCAAACAGATTTCTAGGCACAGGCCGCACCACATCACACATATCCGCGATCAAATTGGGATTGGTAACCACAACTTCGTATGCCTTCTCCTCGCCCAGATAGGCAAACTCACGGAGCATATCGTCCGTCGTGCGGAAATACAGCGGATTGGGTCTGTCGCAATCATCAAAACCCTTGGTAGCCAAAAGAATATGGCGGAAGATCTCGTCTTCGGGATTGAGGAAATGCACGTCGCCGGTTGCAACTACAGGTTTACCCAGTTCTTCACCCAGCCGAATAACGGTGCGGTTGAAATTGCACAGGTCTTCCTCGTCGTTTACAATACCCTTTTCCAGCATAAATGCGTTGTTGCTGATGGGTTGGATCTCCAAAAAATCGTAGAACGACGCGATTCGCTTCAGTTCATCTTCCGATTTTCCGTCCATCACCGCCTGGAACAACTCGCCCGCTTCACAGGCAGAGCCGATAAGCAAACCCTCGCGAAGCCGCAGGATCTCAGACTTGGGCATACGCGGCTGCCGCTTGAAATACTCCAAATTGGACAAAGAGATCAGTTGATACAGATTCCGCAGGCCCATCTGATTCTTGGCAAACAGGATAATATGCCGCGCCTGGCGGTTACCCTGACGGTTCTGCTTCCGCAGATCCATCATGGCGGGATTTACCGATTGCAGAGTATGGATGTCCATTTCAGAGAGTTTTTCGAGCATTTTTGCCATAATCATACCGCAGGTCACCGCGTCGTCAGCGGCTCTGTGGTGATTGAATTCTGGCAAACTTAGCGCATCAGCGATCACGTCCAACTTAAACCGGTTTAAATGGGGCATCAGATTTTGCGCCAGCACTAAGGTGTCGGCAGAGGTGAATGTATAGGGGTGGCCGGTTTTTTCACAGGCCGCCCGAATAAATCCTGTATCGAAGTCCGCGTTGTGGGCAACCAGCACCCGATCTCCCACAAATTCCAAAAACTTAGGGAATATCTCCTGCAGTTTTGGCGCGCCCTTGAGCATTTTGTCGGTGATACCTGTCAGTTCCGTGGTCTGCCTTTGCAGTTTCATTTCCGGGTCTACAAAGGTTTGGAAACGGTCGATTTCCTGTCCGTTTTGCATCAAAACAGCGCCGATCTCAATGATCTTATCATTCCGGGAAGACAGGCCTGTGGTTTCCAGATCGAAGGCAACATAGGGCTCATCAAAGGACATATCGCTGCTTCCGTGGACAACGATCCGGTCGTCCACATCGTTAACAAAATATCCCTCGCAGCC
The DNA here is from genome assembly GCA_017399325.1 of Oscillospiraceae bacterium. Lineage (GTDB taxonomy): Bacteria > Bacillota > Clostridia > Oscillospirales > Oscillospiraceae > Faecousia. Next base: position 947 of record JAFQDY010000041.1, on the reverse strand, counting down.
GTAAAGCACTTTAATGGGCGTGTCTGTCCCCGCAACCTTAGGGGCTTTTTCCGGTTTTTCCACCACGTGGAATGCATCGGTAAAGGACTGGCAGCAGCCGTGGTCTGTAACGGCGATGGCACGATGGCCCCACGCGGCTGCCTGTTTGATCGCAGATCTAATATCTGTCAATGCGTCCATACTGGACATATTGGTATGTAGGTGCAATTCCACCCGCTTTTCGCCCTGGAATGCATCCTTGCGGTTTTCCATTGCGCCGAACATAATGGCATTGGGTCGCAACACCATTTCGTTGTCAAATTGGTTGATCTGCAGACGGCCCTGTACTTTCAGCACAATGCCCTCTTTCACGTTCTCCAGAATGGGCTTTGCTTCGCTGTTTTCCATAAAGCGGTTGATGCGAACAGAGCCCAAGTTGTCCGTCATATCAAAGTTAATGACCCAAGCATTGCGTTTTTTCAGTTCCTTGTGTTCTACACGGAACACTTTGCCCTCGACAACCACGCTGCCCATATCCAGATTCAATTCGTTCATCGGTGTGTTTTTGCCTTTGAACGGCTTGCCGTAAATAGCGTCGTTATCTGCAGCCTTTGCTTTTGGCTTGTCTGCAGGTACAGGAATTGCAGGCAGTTCTGAGATCATCGCATCCCGCATTTTTGCCATAGCATCAAACAGGGCCTGTCCTTCCAGGACTTCCCCCGCGTGGACGCAAATGGATACGGTTGCACCGAACCGGTCCTGAATTTTCCGGGTTACCACAGGAATCGTTTCTGCCAATGTGTCTTCGCCGTTGGCAAGCAGGTGGATATGAAGTTGCTGATCCTGCCACTCCCAACGGGCACCGGCAAGGATACCGCGACACATAGAGTTTTCCCCGATAAACAAAGCCATCAGTTCCTCAGGTTCCATTTCCTGCAACTGATCCTGAGGGTGTGTGGCCGCAATTT
>JAFQDY010000040.1 GCA_017399325.1 Oscillospiraceae bacterium | reverse complement strand
GCCGGTCAGGCCGAAGACGATGGTCTTCTCCTCCCCTGTTTCCTTGCACCTCTTGGCCTCGTCCAGCGCCACCTTAATGGCGTGGGAACTCTCCGGCGCAGGCAGAATGCCTTCTACCCGGGCAAATTCTTCCGCTGCCGCGAACACTTCCGTCTGGGGAACGCTGACCGCTTCCATCAAGCCGTCTGCATACAGTTGGGAAAGCGTGGAGTTCATACCGTGGAAGCGCAGGCCGCCGGCGTGGGTACCGGCAGGAATGAAACCGCTGCCCAATGTGTACATCTTGGACAAGGGGCAGATCATACCGGTGTCGCAGTAGTCGTAGACATACTTGCCCCGGGTGAAACTGGGGCAGGTCTCCGGCTCTACGGCAATGATACGGTAATCGGCGTTGCCCTTGATTTTCTCTCCCATAAAGGGCGCGATCAAGCCGCCCAAGTTAGAGCCGCCACCGGCGCAGCCGATGATGATGTCCGGCTTAATATCGTATTTATCCAGCGCGGCCTTGGTTTCCAAACCGATAATGGTCTGGTGAAGCATCACCTGATTCAGCACACTGCCCAGTACATAACGGTAGCCGGGCAATTTGGTTGCCACTTCCACTGCTTCGGAAATGGCGCAGCCAAGGCTACCGGTGGTACCGGGGTGCTCGGCCAGAATCTTCTTGCCCACTTCTGTTTCCATAGAGGGGCTGGGGGTGACGGACGCGCCGTATGTACGCATCACTTCCCGGCGGAAAGGCTTCTGCTCATAGGAAACTTTCACCATATATACCTTGCAGTCCAGACCCAGATAGGCGCAGGCCATAGAAAGGGCCGTACCCCACTGACCGGCGCCGGTCTCGGTGGTGACGCCTGTCAGACCCTGCTTTTTGGCATAGTAGGCCTGGGCGATGGCGGAGTTTAATTTGTGGCTGCCGCTGGTGTTGTTGCCCTCGAATTTATAGTAAATTTTTGCAGGGGTCTGGAGTTTTTCTTCCAGGCAGTATGCCCGGATCAACGGCGCGGGACGGTACATCTTATAGAAATTCAGAATTTCCTGGGGGATCTCAAAATAAGGGGTGGTGTCGTCCAGTTCCTGCTTGACCAGTTCATCACAAAACACAGGGGCCAAGTCCTCTGCGGTCATAGGTTTGTGGGTCTTGGGGTCTAACAGGGGCGCGGGCTTGTTCACCATATCTGCCCGGAGATTATACCAGTACTTGGGCATCTCACTTTCTTCCAGATAGATCTTATAGGGAATTTCTTTTGCTGCCATCATACTTTCTCCTTTCAAAATTTCGGGGCAAAAACAAAAAACCTGCCCCAGTAATGAGCTGGGACAGGAGATAAATCCTGCGGTGCCACCCGGCTTGACGCTTGCGCGCCCTCTTTACGCATACTACCATATGCTGACCTTTGGTTACGGAGGGTCATCTCCGGCGCACATACTAAGGGTCTCCCCCGTTCCGCTTGCCCTCGGAAGTCCATTCAGTTCTACCCTTTCTATCGCATTTTCACCGCCTGCGACTCTCTAAAAGAACAGGATGTAAAACCTACTCACTCTTCCTCATCGGTTTTTCGTATTGTAGCACGGTAAAATATTTTTGTCAAGGGTTGGCCTGTTTTTGTTAAAAATAGGGAATTTTTTCTGCAGATTGGGCAAACTACCTGCAAACCAAAAAGGAGTTTATGCTATGGATACATCTGAAAATCAATCCGGCTTGACCGGTATCAAACTGATCGCAACCGCCCTTGTGTGCAGTTTGCTGGGCGGTCTGTTTGGCGGCGCGATCGCCGGCAAGCAGTTCTTAAATGAGGCACAAAGTGGACAGACAGGTGTTTCTCTTTTGGAGGGCAGCCGCCAAAACGCCTTAATTGACATTGAAAGAATCAACACCGACAAGATCATGACCGAGGCGGAAGTGTATGCGGCAAATGTGAATTCCACCGTTGGCATCACTACCTCCATCACCACCAATTACTGGGGCTTTCAGACCACCGCCGCGGCGGCCGGTTCCGGCTTTGTTTTTACCCGGACGGGGTATATCCTCACCAATTTCCATGTGGTGGAAAACTCCGACTCCATCACGGTTTCATTATATGACGGCACATCCTATGATGCCGAACTTGTGGGTTACGATGTGAGCAACGATGTGGCAGTCTTAAAGATCGAAGCAGAAAATCTGGTGCCGGTGGTTTTTGGCAATTCGGACACGGTCAATGTGGGCGACCGGGTGATTGCCATCGGAAACCCCTTGGGGGAACTGACCTTTTCTCTCACTTCCGGCGTGATCAGCGCCAAGGATCGGGAGATCACCATGGCCAGCGGCGCAACCATGCGGCTGATGCAGACGGATTGCGCCATCAATTCGGGCAACTCCGGCGGCGCACTGCTGAATTTGTACGGCGAAGTTGTGGGCATCACCAACGCCAAATACTCCAGCGACTCCTCCCGGGAGGCGTCCATTGACAATATTGGGTTTGCCATTCCCATCAATAAGGCCCGGATGATTGCGGAAAGTATCATTGAAAAAGGCTATGTTTCCAAGCCTTATATCGGTGTTTCCGTTATCACGGTCAGCGAGGAAATGCAAGGTTACGGACTCCCCCAAGGGGCATCCGTCAAGGATGTGTCCGAGGGTTCTCCTGCAGCAAGTGCGGGTCTGCAGAAAAACGACATTATTACCCATATCAACGGCGAGGCCATTACCACAAGCAGCGAAATGGTGGGTTTTGTACACGATTCTGCCAAGGGAGATGTGCTAAAATTAACTGTCTACCGGCAAGGCGGAACGATGGAATTGACCGTGACCGTGGGCGAGCAGATACAATCGGCAAAGGAATAAAATTGCGGGGGTGCAATATGCGCCCCCTGCTTTTTTTATTTTTGTCTTGATTTTCCGAAAAAAATGAATAAAATAGAGCATATATTCTACTTTAGGGAGGATGCTGTATGAATCAAATTTATATCCCCCAAGGCTACCGCCCTGTTTTGGACGCCTATGAGACCCAGCGGGCCATTGCCTACATCAAACGGGCATTTCAAGAGGAGTTTTCTAATGCGCTTAATTTGAAGCGGGTTTCTGCGCCTTTGTTTGTCACCGATGCGTCGGGCCTGAATGACAACTTGAACGGTGTTGAGCGGCCTGTCAGTTTTGATGTGCCTGCGGTGGGTATGGACGCGGAGGTTGTCCACTCTCTGGCAAAGTGGAAGCGTTTGGCACTGAAGCGGTACGGTTTTTCCGTGGGTCAGGGTCTGTACACCGATATGAACGCCATCCGTCGTGATGAAGATTTGGACAACATCCACTCCATTTACGTGGACCAATGGGACTGGGAGAAGATTATTACCGCCCAGAACCGGAATTTGGTTTACTTAATACTGATTGTGAATGCCTTTGTAAAGGCAATTTGCGACACCAACGACCGGCTGCACGTGCGTTTTCCCCAAATCCGCACCGAACTGAGCCGGGAGATCAGTTTCGTCACCACCCAGGAACTGGAAGATATGTACCCCGACTTGGACGGAAACGCCCGGGAGATTGCCTATGTGAAAGACCACAACACCGCCTGCATAATGCAGATCGGCGGGGCGCTCCGCTCCGGCAAGCCCCACGGCGGCCGGGCGCCGGACTATGACGACTGGAACTTAAACTGCGACATTTTCTTCTGGGACGAAACATTGCAGCGGGCTTTGGAGATCTCCTCCATGGGTATCCGCGTAGACGCAGAGTCCTTGGACAGACAACTTACCTGCGCCGGCTGCGACGACCGCCGCGCGCTTCCCTTCCACAAAATGCTGCTGAATAACGAACTGCCCCTGACCATCGGCGGCGGTATCGGTCAGTCCCGCTTGGCTATGCTGCTGATTGGCTGCGCCCACATCGGTGAGGTGCAATCCAGCATTTGGGATGAACAGACGATTTTGGCTTGTGAAAAAGCCGGCATTCCCCTGCTGTAACCTACATAATATAAAAAGAGGACTGAATTTTCAGTCCTCTTTTATTTTATACCATATCGGCAGCTGCGCGCTGGGCGGGCAGGCAGGCCTCGTAGCGGCGCATATAGGTTTTGAAACCTTCCGCGCCTGTGGCATTGGGCTGCAAAGTTGTGCTTTTTGCGGTTTTGAATACGCGCTGGGTCAAGTAGGATTCCAGGCTTTCATTTTCTGCTTTGCGCACCATATAAGCGGCAAGCAGAGCCATACCCCAAGGGCCGCCCTCGCCAGCGGTTTCCATTGTGGAGATAGGCACTTCCAATGCGTCGGCCAAGATCTGCTGACCTACGCCGGGGGTCTTGAAAAAGCCACCGTGGCCCAGAAGTGTGTCGGTTTCCACCTGTTCTTCCCGCTTTAGCATATCCATACCGATTTTGAGTGTGGCGATTGCGCCGTAAAGTTCAGCGCGCATCAAATTGGCAACGGTCAAATCGGTTTCCGGCAGGCGCACCAGCATAGGTCTGCCCACAGGTGTTTTAGTCACAGGCTCGCCGGCAAAATAGTTGAATGCCACCATTCCTCCACAATCCGGCTGGCCTTCCAGCGCTTTTTGGAAAAGGGTCCCATACAGTTCGTTCATATCCACAGGCCAGTTCATTGCCCGGCCTGCGTCGGCGATCAAATTCACCCAAGCGTCGATCTCCGTGGTGCAGGTATTGGCATGGGCCATAGCCACGGTTTTGCCGGAGGGGGTTGCCACCACATCGATTTCCGTATAGTAATTCTTGAGAGGCTTTTCCAGCACCTGCATCGAAAAGGCCGATGTACCGGCAGAGATGTTGCCGGTTCTGGGCAGTATCGCGCCGGTAGCCACCATACCTGTACCTGCATCTCCCTCGGGCGGACAAAGAGGAATTCCTGCTTCCAGTTCGCCGCTTTCGTCAAGCAGCGCTGCGCCTTCTTTCGTCAATGTGCCGGCAAGCGCGCCTGCAGGCAGAACTTTGGGCAAGACCTCTTTCAGTTTCCACGAAAAACCGTAAGGGGCGACCAAATCGTCGAACTTTGCGATTCTTTCCGAGTCAAAGTCAAAGGTTTCCTCCACAAACGGGAACATACCCGAGGCTTCGTCTGCGCCCACAGCGCTGACACCGGTGAGTAAACAGTGGATCTGGCCGGCCAAAGTGATAAGCCGTGCCACATCTTTCACATGGGGTTCACCGTTCAAAATTGCTTGGTACAAATGGGCAATGCTCCAGCGCTGGGGGATGTTGAACCGGAACAGTTCAGTCAGTTCCCCTGCGGCTTTTTCCGTGATGGTATTGCGCCAAGTGCGGAAGGGCGCAAGCTGGTTGCCATCTTTATCAAACACCAGATAGCCGTGCATCATACCGGAAATACCGATGGCGGCGACCCGGGTGAGTTTCCCGCCAAATTTCTTCTCGGCATCCGTTTTCAGCGCCTTGTAACAACTGCGGACACCGGTGATGGCATCGTCAAGACTATAAGTCCAAACGCCGTCTTTCAGTGAGTTTTGCCATGCATAAGAGCCGGATGCCACCGGCAAGTGGTTTTCATCGATCAGTACGGCTTTGATGCGGGTAGAGCCTAACTCCAAGCCCAAAACCATATTTGGGAAAGACATAAATACCTCCTGTTAGAAGAATAACCTCCCAAATTTGGGAGGTTATTCCGTTTAAAATCAGTTAGCCTTTGCATTTGCCAGCAGGTATGCTTCAGCCTCGGCGTTCCACAGGTTGTTGTGTGCCTTGCAGATGCGGTCCAGATCAGCAAACATAGCATCGGTCTTGCCCAGTTCCTCGAAATCAGCGATGGCGGTCAAGGGCAGGTCGAGGAGGTTGTAGATCAGTTTCTTGCCGCCGGGGATCTTGGGCAGGTTCAAAACGGTGTCAACAACAGAGTTCAGACCACCGATGTGGGTGATCATAGCGGCGGGATTGATCTTGCCGGCAGTCATCATTTCGATGGCTTCCCGCATATCCTCGGTGTTACCGCCGGAGGTGCCCACAACGTGGGTATACAGGTAGTGAACGTTGTACCAGTTGAAGTTGGCCTTGAACTGGCTATCGGTAGGACCTGCGAAGAAGTTCAGGCAGCCGTCGAAGCCCAGAATGTCGTCAGCCTGCTCAACAACGGGCTTTACGGGAGCGAAGCAGATCACATCGTCGTAGCCGGTGCCGCCGGTCAGGTCACGCAGGTACTGGGTTGCGTTTTCCATACGGGTGTTGACGTAGTGCAGTTCCACGCCGCAGCGCTTTGCCTCTTCCACAGTGTAAATGGAAGCAGCGCGCTCCAGTCTTGCGTCGTCAATATCGGTAACGACCAGCAGGCTGGGACGACGGTCACAGTGCAGAGCGTAGTCGATGGCGCCCAGACCCATAGGACCAACGGAAGCAAGCAGAGCCATCTTGCCGCCCTCAACGATGCCCATATCGTGGACATAAGAGCCGGCCTTGGTGTGGTACATTGCGTGGAATGTGCCGATGATGCAACTCATAGGCTCAGCAACGGAGCCGTAGAAGTAAGTGTCGGAATTGTAGGGCAGCAGGCAGTCAGCCAGCAGAGTTTCGATGGGAATGTTGCCGTACTGTGCAGAACCGCCGCAATTCTGGTAGGAGTAGCCGGGGGCCATCTGAGAGCCCTTGTAGAAGTGTGCAGGCTGGATGGAGAACTTATCGCCAACCTTATACTTATGCTTCCAGTTTTCGCCCACAGCAATGATGTCGCCGCAGAACTCGTGACCCATAATGGTGGGGTTCTCTGCTACATCGTTGGGAACGCGCTTGTGCTCTTCGCCTTCCAGAGCTGCCTTATAGGTGGACATACAAACGGAGTCACAAATGATCTTGACCTGTACGTCGTCAGGACCAACCTCGGGCAGGGTGATCTCATCCAGCCGCAGGTCGTTTTTGCCGTGAAGTCTTACTGCTTTAGTATTCATAATAATTCCTCCTAATTATGTTAAATTACATGGTTTTTTCGTGTTCGATCAGTTTCCACGTTGCGTCGATCAGGTTTTGGAACATGGGGTTTTCCATAGCCTTGATTACAAAACTCTGGCGGGGAGAATTGATGTCCTCACCGGAGATCTGGAACATACCGTACTGATCGCACAGGCCACGCAGACGGGCAAGTTGCGCCGGCGTATTGCGGGTGGGCATATAAGTGATGGCCTTAACGCCCTCTTCTTTCAGGCACTCGAACACATCTTCCAGATAATCATCCTCGAATTTCTGAGCTTTCTTGTCGCCGGTTACGGAGTCGCCCACATCGCCTAAATAAGCATAACACAAATACGCGTCAATTTCACTACAAATTTTCACCATTTCCGAAAGTTTCGGGCATTCGTCTGTGGCATCAATGAAAATTTGCGGTACAAATGTGCCTTTGAGCATACCCAGCACATCATATTCGTAGAACGGATAAGCGGTATCCAAAAGCATTGTCTTCTGCTTTTCGGAAAGGGTCATTCCCATTTCGGTGAGTTTTTCGATCATCGGCTGGCCTTTGCCCACCTGCTTGACCAGTTCGATGGCCAGCGCATACATCAGGTGGCGCTCGGTGACACCGCCGTTTTCGTGAGCCATAGACAAAGGCAGAACATCTCTGTCATAATCCAAAGAAACGCCAACCAGATCGTTGATTCTCTCGATCATCTTGCGGTTACGGGCGTGGCGCGCTGCCTGATAGGGCTTGAAGAACGCGGTCAGCCGATCGATCTTGTCGTGGGGTACGGACTGGATGGTCATATAACTGACGCCAACCTGATCCGGATTGTTGGTGCGGCGGCCCTCCAGACGGGTGCCGTCCATACTGACGCGGGCTTCCATACCTATTGTAACAGGCATGTCAACCATCTTTGCCGCTTCCAGAAATTCCTGGGCGCCGGAGATGGAATCGTGGTCGATAATACCGGCGGTGCAAAGCCCTTCCATACGGGCAGCATACACCGCGGCCGTGGGAGAATAGGGAGAGAAGGAATAAGTAGTATGGATATGGTTGTTAATGTACTGGCTCACCATAGGGGGGAAAGTGGTGGTCTTCAAGACCTCTGCCAAATTGGCAAGCCGTTCCGCTTTCGTAGGCGCATTCAGTTTGTTTAAGATTTCAATATTGATCATAATATCCTCAGTTCAGCATAACCTGACCGCCGGTTACGGGGATCGCCTGGCCGGTCTCATACTTCTGCTCAACACAGTACATAACTGCGCGGGCCACATCGATGGGCAAGCAGCCGCGGTTCAGAGGAACCTTGGCTTCATAGAAACGACGGACATCGTCCACTGTCTTTGCGCCGGGCACTTTGCCTGCCTGCAGGTACTGAACAAACAGACCGCGCTCCGGGTCGGACCACAGAGGACCGTCCAGATAGTTGCCGGGGCAGATGGCATTCACTTTGATGTTGTAAGCAGCCAGTTCCAGCGCAAAGGACTGGACCAGACCGATGGCGCCGAACTTGGAACCTGCGTAAGCAAAGTTCTTGTTAGAGCCTTCCAGGCCGGACTTGGAGGACATCGCGATGATGTCATACATAGCGGTGGGGTCAGCCTCATGCTGGGCCTCCATAATGATGGCGGCATACTTGCAGGTGAGGAACAAACCGGTGTAGTTGATGGCGGTAACGAAGTCGAAGTCCTTCTTCTCGAACTCTGCGATCGGGCCGGAACGGACAACGCCCGCGTTGGCGACCATAATGTCCAAACCGCCGAACTTCTCAACCACCTGTGCCACCATGTTGGCGCAACTTTCTTCATCGGAAACATTCACACCGATGGCCCACGCCCGTTCACCCATTTCTTTGGCCACGGTCTCTGCCAGAGGCAGGTTCATATCGGCAACGATAATGGTCGCGCCTTCCCGATACAGTTCTTCGGCAATGCCCTTGCCAAAGCCCTGGGCTGCGCCGGTCACGATGGTGATCTTACCGGCCAGACGGCCAGTGCCTTCGGGGCGGTTATGGATATTCTTCTTGGCAATTTCCTGCCACTTTGTCATATCAACGCTCATAGTGATTCTCCTTTATTACTTCAAAAAGGTTAACAACTTATTATAAGCAACTTCCCATGCTTCCGTATGGTTGGGTTGCCAAGTTTCCACATTTTCCGAGTTGCGGACAACTTCACGCAGGTGGTCCAGATCCCGAATGTCACCCAGCGCCATAGCCTGGGTCAGCAGATTGCCGATGGCTGCGCCTTCCACAGGGCCGGTAACCACTTCCCTATCCAGAGAGTCGGCGATCAGTTGGTTCAGGAATTTGTTATTGATAGGGCCGCCAACGATGTTCAAAGAGTCGATCCGCTGGCCCTTCATTATCTCCAGGCCCTCCAGCGCGCTGCGGTATTTCAGCGCCAGAGATTCGTAGACAGTACGGGCGATCTGACCCACAGTTTCGGGGACAGGCTGGTTGGTTTCACGGCAGAACTCCTTGATCTTTTCCACCATATTGCCGCCTGCATAGAACCGCTGGTCATCCGGATTGATAATGCTCCGCAGGGGTTCTGCCTCACGGGCAGCAACCACGATCTCGTCCCAACTCATTTCGATACCCGCCTTGATCCAATCCCGGCGGCATTCCTGAATGATCCACATACCGATGATAGTGTTCAAGGGGCGATATGTACCCTGGATCGTGCCCTCGTTGGAGAAGCCACGGTTCTGGGCATCCATAGTCAAATCCGGTTTGTCCATTTCTGCGCCGAACAGGCTCCAAGTGCCGGAGGAGCAGAATGCGAAACTGCCCTTACCGGGAATGGCTGCCACCGCAGATGCGGTATCGTGGCTGCCAACGGCAACGAAGGGTGCGGCATTGATGCCGATCTCTTCGCACAGTTCTTTTCTTAAATGGCCGCGGATCGTGCCGGTCTTATCGATCTTGGTGAAGATCTTTCTGGGCAGGCCCAGCTGATCAATGGTCTGCCAATCCCAATCCTTGGTGGTGGGATTGTAAAGACCGGTGGTGGTCGCGATGGTGTACTCTGTGCCCTTTTCGCCTGTAAGGAAGTAACCCAGCAGGTCGGGGGTCAGAAGCATAGTCTCCGCGATCTCCAAAGCAGGATCTTCCTCGCGGAGTCTGCGATAGAGTTGGTAAACGGTATTAAAGGTAAGGTTGGTGTCAATACCGGTGCGGCTATACAAGGTCTCGGTGGGGATCTTTTCCTTCACCGCGTCAATGTCCTCCTGGGTGCCCAATCGGTAGGAACGGGGCACGCCGGCCAATGCGCCGTTTTTATCCAGCAGGCCATAGTCAACGCCCCAAGTGTCGATACCGAAGGCATCCAGTTCGCCGTAGCCGCCCTGTTTAAAAGCCAGCAGGCCTTTCTTCAGTTGGTTATACAGATAGGGCGTGTCCCAATAGAAAACGCCGTTCATTTCAATATAATTATTCTCGAATCGGTGCAATTCCTGCATGGTGATTCTCTCACCGTCAAACCGGCCCAAAATGGCGCGGCCGTTACTTGCGCCCAGATCGAAGGCCAGTAAGTTACGAATCATTTTAACCCCTCCTGTTTTATCAAGATCAAAAGGATTTTTTATCCTTTTTATTATACAACTTTTCTTTCCGCAGTTCAATATGGAATAACGCAAAAAAACGAATTATCCCCTATTCAAATGCGGAATTTCTTGACGAAAAACCGGCACCACCGAAGT
>JAFQDY010000039.1 GCA_017399325.1 Oscillospiraceae bacterium | reverse complement strand
TTTAAGAAAATTTGTCTAGCAAATTTTACTCAAGAATTTTCGTTGGCTTAAATTCGATTTTACTCGAAACTTAAACAATCAATTAATTGTCCAAGGTGTTACTTGTTCGTCTTTGCGTTATTCAATTTACAAGGTACATTTCCGCTTCCCGCGTTCTCGCGGTGAGCCTGTTCATTCTAGCACAAGGCGTCTTGTTTGTCAACAAATATTTTTCATTTTTTTGCCTTTTTTTGAAACTTCTTTAAAATGTCCAAGAAGGCCGCTTTTTCTGCCCCTTATCTGTCAGAAATATTGCTGCAGACATCTGACAAAACATCCTCCGCATCCATTGCCGTTTCCGGACGGGCAGCCATATCTCCCAGACTCACCATACCGCAAATGCTGCCGTTTTCCACCACGGGCAACCGCCGGATCTGCAGCCGTCCCATCAGGTGTGCCGCCACACCGGTTTGCATATCCGGACGCACGGAAGTGACCTGCTCGGTCATCACCTGCCGCACCTGTGTGTTGGCGGGCAGACGGTTTGCTGCCAGGCAGCGGGTAACGATGTCCCTGTCGGTTACGATGCCGCAGAGTTTGCCGTTTGCGCACACAGGCAGTACGCCTATATTATATTGTGTCATGGTGCGGGCGGCCACCTCCACACTTTCCGATGGGTGAATGGACACCACTTGCTTGGTCATAATGTCTTTGATCTCCATAGCGCGCCTCCTTTGGAAAAGAGTATGGACCGGGTTTAGGAAATTTATACACAAAAGAGGCTTCCGTTTCCGGAAGCCTCTTGTTTATACGGTTGTTTTTTGTTTGATCCTGTTTCGGACAAGGCTATACAGTACATAACTGAGCACCGTGAATCCAATATGCAACACCGCCACGATGGCCACATATATGATCTGTGTGGGCACGACACCGATGACTTCCTGCATATTCAGGCGGACGGTCTCCAGCGGCGCAACATTACAGGAATAGAAGTTGGCGAAATTGGTTTTCAGCACCTGCGCCATCGTACCTGCCACCACCGTAAAGCCCAGCGCAAACACCGCCACGGCTTTCAAGTCTCCCTTTTGGGGCGTATGGAGTTCCAACGCCAGGATCACCGGGAAGGCAAACATTGCCAAATTGTGGAACGTTACGGTATGAAAAGAAAAATAGTTTGTGAAGTACTCCCGTACATTGGCACCACTGTAAATGATGCCCGGGTAAATGAGCATCAGCAGGGTCAATGCCGCGCAAATGCCTGCGCCGATCGCGTTGACTTTCTGCCGGTGCTTGCCCTTGTAAAAAGCCATCACAGGCAGCACATAAATAAACAGCGAACAATAGTGCAGGGGGATATGGTAAAGGTCATAACCCTTGATTATGGATAGGGTCTGCTTACCCACCTCCAGCGCCAGCAGGATCACCGCAATGATCTGCAGGGGAATAAGGCGTATTTTTTCCTCCCGTTTGCCCAGCGTCAGCCGTAAAATGATCGCCAGCACCGCCATAACGCCGATGGCAGGGAGCAGTGTCTGTATCTGTTCTTTTTCCCAAAGTTGCACAAAGGCCACCTCTTCTCTCTGTTTTAATTCTCTTTTTATATACCGTCCATAATGTGCAGATTGCGGATATTGCCGTCTTGGATGCGGTTTGTGATTTCATAGGCGTGGTCAGACAAGTGGTTGTGGGCAAGATTGGAGATGCCCTGCAGGCGAAACGCCTTGGCAAACTTCTCCGCCACATTCTCCACAACGGCCACAGGGTCATCCGCTTTGGGCAGCGCCGTCAATTCCTGCTCCAAACCGGACAGCAGGGGCAAGTCCCGCATACCCCGGTAGGCCCATTTGTAGAAAGGTTCATATACATTATTTAATAAGTACACCGCCGAGATGGCGTGGCGCACAAATTCGCTGCAGCAAAGCCCGGCTGCGCCGATCTCGCCGCGACTTAAGCAGCGGGGCAGATTGTACTGTCCGCTTTGGGCCATACCGATTGTATGGGCGGCCAGTTTTTTCAGGCGTACATCTTGGGGATAGCCCGCCAAAAGTTTGTTGCGAATGGCGGTGAACACGCCCAAATCGTCCCGCCAAACTTCACCGCTTGTGGCAGCGCGCAAGGCAGATGACGGGATCTGCAGCCAATGGTCCGGCGACTCCGGCGCGTGAGGCGCGCCCAGAAAACGCCGGTAAAAGTCCTCGATCACCAGCACGCCGTGGCGATTGCCGCCTACCGGAGACAAAGTTGCCCGCCGAAATCCCTCAAAGGTCTTGGGCAGTTTTGCGTAGGCCCTTTCCAGCGCAAAACCGAATTCCCGGTAGTCCGATTCCGTAACAAACAGACAGAACCCCGGCTCAAAATCGTGGTCCCGGGAGATGCTATCGTCGAATCCCAAGCACTCCGAACCCTCGCCCACAAGGCCCACCGCAATCCTGTCTACAACAGACGGAAATTGGGTTTCCAGCATGGGTGCGCCGTATGTTTCGTAATAGTTACGCGCCAACTCAATGCCTTGCATAGATCTCCTCCGAAAGGGCGGACAAGCGTTTTTCTTCATCAGTCATTCCAAAGTGGCCGTAGGACGGGGCGCACTTGGACAGGACGAATGCATAGTAGCCGCTTTGGTCGGCCCAGTTATCCAAGACCTCCAAACCTTGCTGCAGGCATTCGGAAATAGATTCCGTCTTGCCCCAAGTTTCGTACAGATGGGCCATATTTACATAGGTGACCGCCGCATCCAGCCGACCGGTCTCGCTGGGCAGCACCACTTCCAACGCCGCAAGGTAGGCCTGCTCGGCTTCCTCGAAACGGTTTAAGTCGGTCAGCGCCAAAGCGTAATTGTTATAGAATCCGCCGAAGAGCAAGTCGTCCGGCTCCAGTCCGGCCTGATAGATGGCCAGAGTGTTTTCATAGAGCGGCATAGCCGCTTGGGCTTGGCCAAAGGCCTTCAATGTGGTGGCGGCATTGAGGAAGATCGTCGCAGAGGGAACGGAATCCCACGCGTCCAGCAGTTCGATCAGTTCCAGCGCCCGGTCCACCGCTTCCATCGCCTTTTCCCGGTTGCCCACTTTGCGGAAATAACCAAGTTGCTCGTTGACGATAGACAGTTCACCCCGCTTGTCCCGCAAGGTCACGGCCTCGTTACGCCAGTAGTCCAGCAGGCGGCCCGCGCCGGCCATATCGTTGCCTGCAAACAGGTCATCCAACCTGCTCACCACCCGGCACACATCGATCGCGCCCAAGGGGGCATCGGCGGGTTTATTCTTATAGCCGCAGGATGCGCAGCCAAAGTTGAATTTCAAGTCGTCGGTTTCAATTGCCATAGCGTTTTTCTCCTTCAGAAACTTTCTTTTATTTTAGCATAAGAACGGGAAAAAGGGAAGAAAAAACTGCGTCATTGCGAGGAGCATAGCGACGTGGCAATCCCCTGTGATTCATTTTGTAATTCATTCAGTTCCGAAAACAACCGCATACCTACGTGAATGCCATCAAGAAAGGCCTGCCGTTCGTGGGCAATGCATAAGTCTCCGGTTAACGAAAAGACGACTTCACTCTCATTCAAGGACAGGTGGCACAGAACATCATTCAACTTCTTAAACTGGCAGCGTATCACAGCATTATCCACAGGGTTGCTGGTCGTATAGTAATAATACAACATTTCAAGCAGAGAGTTCGCGTCATCATAAATATAATTGGGCGTCTGCTCAGCAAGGAAGGATTTTAAGTTTTCAATGTAGCGGTTCATATTATTTCCTCCTTATACCGAATTGGGATATTTTTATTATACCGTTTTGGTATACTAATGTCAAGGAGGAGAATGTAAATGCAACGGTTAAAAGAATTACGCACAAAAAAGCATATATCCCAAGTTAAACTTGCTATGGATTTAGGTATGAACCAAAACAGTATCAGCAGATATGAAACCGGCGAGCGTGAAGCAGATTATGAAACATTGCTTGCTTTTGCGGATTATTTTGGCGTTTCCGTGGATTATTTGCTGGGGCGTACCGATAATCCACAGATTTCAAAATAAGCAGATGGCTCCATTATGTAACGGGAGTCGTCAAACTGATCGGCTGACTAAAGGATTGTTGCCGCCCACAGGGCGGCGTACGACTCGTTTGCATTTTTGATAACCACCGGAAGGGACTCGTTTGCATTTTTGCCCTTGCGGGGGACGGGCAAAAATTAAGGTAGCAACCAGTTTTTGAACTGGTTGCAGCAACAGTCCACTGGACTGTTGCATTTATATTTTTCGAGTCCCTTCCCGCACGAAGTGCGAAATAAAAGAGCAGATACCCCTTGTGGGTATCTGCTCTTTTATTTGGTACACCGGAAGGGACTCGAACCCCCAACCCTCGGAACCGGAATCCGATGCTCTATCCATTGAGCCACCGGTGCATACTCAAAGTTCGCTTATTATAACAAGTTTTTTCCCGTTTGTAAAGAGGGGTTTTCAAAATTGCAGGCGGCCTTTTCCCCTTTTCTTTGGGAAAATAGTTGTTTTTTCGCCATAAATGTGCTATACTCCCATTAAAGCACATCTCCGAGGAGGTATTTTTATGGCTGCAAAGAATTTCCGTTCTGCATTTAACGGCTTTAACCGGCAGGACGTTGTCCACTACATTGAACTTTTGAACAACCAGCACAAGGCACAGATCGAACAACTGAACAACCAACTGGCCATCGCCAATCAGAAGGCATCTGCCGGCAACGCCGACTTGCAGGCCGAACTCGCCGCCGCTTTGGCGCGTTGCGCGGAGTTAGAGGCCCAACTGGCCTCCGCGCCGGAAAAAGCAGAGGCCGTTCCGGCTCAGGAGGAACTGGAATTCTACCGCCGTGCCGAGCAAGCCGAGCGAATGGCCCGGGAGCGCGCCCAGCAGATCTACACCCAAGCCAATGCGATTTTGGCTGACACCGCCGCAAAGGCTGAAGCTGCCGTGGCGGAAGTTGCCGATCTGGCAGGGCAGGCCAACGCCCGCCTGCAGGCCTATCAGCAGGCCATCAACGGCACACAGGAACTGTTCCAAAATGCGATCTCTGCTCTGTATGCCATCAAGCCGGATTCTGAAGTTTAAAGACAAAAGGGAAAGCATCGCGCTTTCCCTTTTTTAAGGAGTTTTATGAAGATTTCTTACCCCGCTTATTATGAGAAGTTTTCCTGCATCGCCGCAGCCTGTCCCGACAGTTGTTGCGCCGGGTGGTGCGTGGATGTGGACGACGCAGCCGCCGCATTTTACCGGGGGCTACCCGGTGATCTGGGCGACCGTTTGCGGCAAGTGCTGAAAAGCACCGAAGATGGCATCGTTATGGAAATTGAAAACGGCCGCTGCCCGATGTGGCGGGAAGACGGCCTGTGCCGCATTCATGCGGAGTTGGGCCACGATGCCCTGTGCAAAGTCTGCCGGGAATTCCCCCGGCTGCGCCACGATTACGGCACATTTACGGAACTGGGTCTGGAACTGTCCTGCCCCCAGGCGGCCCGGCTGATCCTCTCTGACGAAAATTGGGAAACGGTTTCCAAGGTCACCGACGGCGGTGAAAAACCGGACTACGACGGGGAAATTATGGAGATCCTCTTGCGCACCCGCGCTGAATTTTTGGCGTTTTTGAAAGGTACGACCCTGTCTTTCCCCCAAATTTTAGCGGTTTTTCTTCTCTATGCCCACGAAGTGCAAGAGGAGTTGGACGGCGGAGCGCAGGCGGCGCTTTGTCCGGAAGATTGTCTTGCCGATGCCAAGCAATTTGCGCAAGATGCGAATCCCCAAGCCCTGTTGGAATTTTTCCTTAATTTGGAGATCCTGACCGACAGGTGGAAAATGCGGCTGCAATCCCCTGCTGTTGCGCCGGATTGGAACAGACAGTATAAGGCTTTGTTGCGGTATTTTATCGAGCGGTACTATCTGCAGGCGGTCAGCGATTATGACATCCTTTGCCGGGCCAAATTTGCCATCACCGCTTGCTTGCTTATCGGGTATTTGGGTGGCGATTTCACGGAAACTGCCCAACTGTTTTCCAAAGAGATCGAAAACGACATCGACAATTTAGAGGCCATTTTTGACGGCGCGTACGCCGCCCCGGCCCTCACCGATGTGCATTTGCTCGGACTATTAAAATAAGAAGGTCGACTCTTACGAGTCGACCTTTCGTTTTAGCCTTTGTATTGGGGTTGGCAGGTGAGATTGACACCCAGCCGCTTGAAGACCTTTTCATCCATCTGGGACAAGATCACAGAGGAATGGACTTCGCAGCCACGGAGTTTTGTCAGTTGCTCCATAGCCATTTCCGCCATAGGATCTGTGGCAGCGCAGATAGACAGAGCGATCAGCACCTCGTCGGTATGCAATCTGGGATTGCGGTTGCCCAAATGGTCCACTTTCAAATGCTGAATGGGGTCAATGACCTCGGGAGCGATCAGGTGGTGGGCATCGTCGATGCCGGCCAGCGCTTTCAAGGCATTCAGCAGAAGCGCCGAAGATGCGCCCAATAAACTGGAGGTCTTGCCGGTGACGATCTTGCCGTTGGGCAGTTCCATCGCCGCGGCGGGTTTGCCGGTCTGCTCCGCTTTTTCCAAAGCCGGCGCCACTACTTTTCTTGCATCTTCGGTCACGTTGGCTTTCTTCATCAGCAGTTCCAGCTTCAGAATTTGGCTTTGGTCGGCCTTGCCCTGCTTATGCTCGCACAGGGCTGCATAGTAACGACGGACAATTTCCTGTCTGGATGCCTCACGGCACACTTCATCGTCCACAACGCAGTTGCCCACCATATTGACGCCCATATCCGTGGGGGATTTGTAGGGGCACTCTCCCAAGATCCGCTCAAACATAGCAACCAGCACAGGGAATGCTTCCACATCCCGGTTATAGTTGACGGTGGTCTGGCCGTAGGCTTCCAGGTGGAAGGGATCGATCATATTCACATCGCTCAGGTCGGCGGTTGCCGCCTCATATGCCAAATTCACAGGGTGGTTCAAAGGCAGATTCCACACGGGGAATGTTTCAAATTTTGCATAGCCGGCTTTCACGCCACGCTTATGTTCGTGGTAAAGTTGGCTCATACAGGTGGCCAGTTTGCCGCTGCCGGGGCCGGGGGCGGTCACCACCACCAAAGAACGGGTGGTCTCGATAAAATCGTTCTTGCCGTAACCCTCGTCGCTGACGATGTGGGCAATATTGGCAGGATAACCGGGGATATCATAGTGGTGATAGACCTTAATGTCCATAGCCTCCAGCCGGTCAGAAAAGGCCTTTGCCATACTCTGGCCGGAGAAGCGGGTCAGCACCACGCTGGAAACATATAATCCGAAACTGCGGAAGATGTCGATGAGCCGGATCACATCCCGGTCGTAAGTAATACCCAGATCGCCGCGGATCTTGTTCTTTTCAATGTCATCGGCATTGATGGCGATCACCATCTCCACATGCTCTTTCAGTTGCAGAAGCATCCGCAGTTTACTGTCCGGCTGGAATCCGGGCAGAACCCGGGCCGCGTGGTTATCGTCATACAACTTGCCGCCAAACTCCAGATAGAGTTTACCGCCAAACTGGGCGATCCGCTCCTGAATGTGGGCAGACTGGGTGCGGATATATTTATCGTGATCAAAGCCCCGTTTCATCTTCTCTACGCCTCTCTTTACCGGTTTTTAAGCGAAAAACAATACTAATATTGTATAAGAAGTTAGCAAAAATAGCAAGGTTATTTTCTAAGATTTTTACAAAAAACAGCGTACCGTTTGCACGGTACGCTGTTTTCATTATTTCATCAGTTTGCAAACCAG
>JAFQDY010000038.1 GCA_017399325.1 Oscillospiraceae bacterium | reverse complement strand
TATGTAGTATACTATGTGGGTGAGAGTTTTCTCTTGCTAAACTTTTGTGATTTATTACAGATAGGATGTGTTATTATGAGCCGGATGTTAGGTACTGTTTCTATGGGTGTTCGCGCACCTATTATTCGTCAGGGCGATAACCTGACCGAAATCGTTACCGGTTCTATTTTGGATGCTATTCGCATCGATGGTGTAACCCCCCGCGACCGGGATATCGTTGCTATGACCGAGGCGATTGTTGCTCGCGCTCAGGGCAACTATGTAAGTGTCGAAAATATCGCACAGGATGTTCGCAGTAAGCTTGGTGGCGAAACTGTGGGTGTTATCTTCCCTATTTTGAGCCGTAACCGCTTTGCGATCTGCCTGCGCGGCATTGCTTCCGGTTGCAAGAAAGTCGTTCTGATGCTCAGTTATCCCTCTGACGAAGTGGGCAACCACCTGATCGACTGGGATATGATGGATCAGCACAATGTTGATCCCTACCGCGATGTGCTGACCGAAGAAAAATATCGTGAGTTGTTTGGCTTCGTTACTCACCCCTTCACCGGTGTGGACTATGTGGATTACTACAAAAAGTTGATCCAGGAGTCCGGTGCTGAGGCAGAGATCGTTTTTGCTAACGATCCTCGCGCCATTCTGAACTTCACCAAGAATGTTCTGAACTGCGACATCCACACCCGCGCCCGCACAAAGCGCCTGCTGAAGGCCGCCGGTGCAGAGCGTGTATTTGGCCTTGATGAGATCATGACCGCTCCCATCAACGGCAGCGGCTACAACGAAAAGTACGGCCTGCTGGGCTCTAACAAGGCCACAGAGGACACCGTTAAACTGTTCCCCAGAGATTGCCAGGATCTGGTGGAAGACATTCAGAAACGTCTTCTTGAAGCAACCGGCAAGCATATGGAAGTTATGGTTTACGGCGACGGCGCTTTTAAAGATCCCGTAGGCAAGATCTGGGAATTGGCTGACCCTGTGGTCTCCCCTGCTTACACCGCAGGTCTGGAGGGCACGCCTAACGAACTGAAACTGAAGTACCTGGCTGATAACGACTTTGCCAATCTGTCCGGCGAGGCTTTGCGTGAGGCTATTAAGGACAAGATCCAGCAGAAGGACGGCTCCAGCCTGGTCGGCAATATGGCTGCCCAGGGCACCACCCCCCGCCGTTTGACCGACTTGATCGGTTCTCTGTGTGACTTAACTTCCGGTTCCGGTGATAAGGGCACACCCATTATCTATATCCAAGGTTATTTCGATAACTACACCAACGAATAAAGCGAATCCCCGGTGCATAGCACCGGGGATTTTTATTAGATTTCTTCGACTGCCTTCAAGACATCTTCCATTGCGTCTGTATCGACTTCTTCCATTTCGCCATTGTCAAAATGGGTCGCCACGGCAGGGTCAATCGGCAGTCTTGCCAGTACCGGAAGACCCAATTCTGCTGCAACTGCGTCCAGTTTGCTTTCGCCGAATACATACATCTTCTTGCCGCAATCGGGGCAGGTCAGATAGGAATAGTTTTCCACGAAACCCAACACGGGAATGTGCATCATATTGGCCATCTTTACAGCCTTTGTAACGATCATAGACACCAGATCCTGGGGGCTGGTAACGATCACAACACCGTCCACAGGCAGGCTCTGGAACACTGTCAGCGGTACATCACCTGTTCCGGGAGGCATATCCACAAACAGATAATCCACATTTTCCCAAATCACATCTGTCCAAAACTGTTTCACTGCGCCTGCGATAACAGGACCGCGCCAAACAACTGGAGATGCGGGGTCATCCAACAGCAGATTGATGGACATCACCTGAATGCCTCCCTTGGAAAGTGCAGGGTACAGGCCGCCTTCTGTTGCGCCTTGGCACTCCGTTACACCAAATGCGGTAGGTGCGGAAGGGCCGGTAATATCTGCGTCCAAAACGCCTACACGCTTACCCTTCTTCGCCATAGCAACTGCCAGCATAGAGGTCACTGTGGATTTGCCCACGCCGCCCTTGCCGGATACAACAGCGATCACCTTTTTCACATTGGACTTGGGATTCGGCTGGGCAAGCAAACTCTCTTTCTTCCGATCGCCGCAGTCAGAACTGCTGCAGGAAGAACAATTTCCGCTACAAGAACTCATATTCTCGCTCCTTCTATAATCTATAATCTTCGCCTATTATAAATCCGGCAGTTTTCGGTGTCAATGGTTTTTATGACTCTAAACTTTCCTGGGCTTCCTCCCATTGGGTCATCAGTTCCATCAGTACTGTTTCTGCCGATTCTTTTTCCGCCAGGAGGCGGGTCAATTCCTGATAGTCCGCGGCCGCTGCCTCGATGGCAGCATCCAAACCGGAGACGCTTTGCTCCTGTTTTTCGATCTCCCGCTCCAAGCGGCGCACCAGTTTTTCGTTTTCTTTCGTGCCTCCCTTGGGTTTTTCTTTTTTGGGCTTTGGTGCTGCGGTTATCTGCGGTTTTGCTGCAGATTCGTGTTCCAAAATGGAACGGTATTTGCTGTAGCCGCATTTGAAATCCCGGATCTTTCCGTCTTCCAAAAGCCAGATACGCTCAGCAAACTTTTCAATGAAATAACGGTCGTGGGAGACGAATAACAGCACACCCTCAAACTCCTCAATAGCCGCCTCTACCCATTCGCGAGAGGCAATATCCAAATGGTTGGTAGGTTCGTCCAAAATCAGCAGATTGATCTTCTCGTCCATCAGCATGCACAGCCGCAGACGGGCCTGCTCGCCGCCGGAGAGGTTTCCCACAGATTTGAACACATCTTCCCCTTGGAACAAAAAAGCGCCAAGACGGTCACGTGCCTGCTGTGGCGTACAGTTTTTCTCGTAGAGCATGGTGTCGTACAAACTGCGTTCCGGGTGGTCAAAATGAATGATTTGGGGCAGGTATCCCCATTTGATTGTGGGGCCAAATTGAATCTTGCCTTTGCAACCTTCCTCACCAAGCAGGCACTTGATAAAGGTCGATTTACCTGTGCCGTTATCGCCCAGCAGGGCAATCCGTTCGCCGCCCTCCACTTCCAATTCCACACCGGAAAACAGCGTGCGGTCACCAAAGGATTTTTCCACATTTTTCATTTGAAATGCCACATCGCCGGCAAAATCTTTTTGGCCGAAGGTGGCTTTCATAGTCTTTTCGGTTTTTGGTTTTTCCGTCTTTTTGATGCGCTCCATTCTGTGCTGAATAGACATAGCCCGGCGGTACAATGTGCGATTGTTGATGCCCCAGCCTTTCATTCGCTCCACGGTGAAACCCAACTGTTTCAGTTTGGCCTGTTCCTGTTCATACTGCTTCAGTTGCAGGTTGAATCGGGCCTGCTTTTCATCAATATAGAACGAGTAGTTGCCCGAATAGAATTCCGCATGACCGTCAACGATCTCAATCACCCGCTGGGCAACGGCATCCAAAAAATAACGGTCGTGGGAAATGGCAAGCACAGTGCCTTTGAATGTCTTGATGTAGCCCTCCAGCCATTCCACACTGTTTAAGTCCAGGTGGTTGGTAGGCTCGTCCAACAGTAGGATGTCCGTTTTTTCCAGCAACAGCCGCGCCAGATTGACCCGGGTCTTCTCACCGCCAGACAGACTTGCAAACAACTGAACCCTCTGTTGCTGGGTAATACCCAGTCCATTGCAGATCTTGTCCACTTCCACATCCATCTCATAGCCGCCTCCGGCTTGAAAACGGTTGGCAAGGGCATCGTATTCTCTTAATTGTTCATCAGTAGCGCCTGCTTCCATCTGTTTTTCTAAAAGGCGCATTTTTTCCCGAGCCTGGGTGAGGACCTGATAGGCAGAACGCAAAACATCTTCTACTGTATAGCCTTCGGGAAATTTGGGAATTTGGGAGATCAGACCGAGACGCTTGTGGGGATTGACAAACACCTCACCCGCGTCATAATCCATTTGTCCGCTTAAGATATTAAAAAGGGTCGTTTTTCCGCATCCGTTTCGACCCAGAATCGCAACCCTCTCCCCTTCCTGAATGTCAAAGGACAGGTCTTCCAATAGGTTTTCGCCGATGACGAAAAACTTTGTTAAATTTTTAACAGAAATATCAATCATCAGCGTTACTCCATCACAGTTCTTTTACGATTTGAGTCAGTTGCGGCAGGTCATACAAAAGATTCAGTGCTTGCAGCATGGCATTGCTGCTCATGTGCTCCGGAAGCCCAACCTTAGACAGCAGCTTTTTTCGCAGAAGGCTGCTGTTCTGACTGCCGGAAAGCCCCAGCTCCATAAGATCCTGCTTGGTGATCCGGTTGGAATACGGAACCGTCTCTTCCTCCTCAAAGGATGCGCCGGCACGGCGAAGGCAATCCAATATTACCTCCGGCGGCATTCCCTCGACACCTATTTTCCCCTCTTTTCCGGCAGAGGCTTTTCTCTTTTCCTTTCCGTAAACATCAGGTATATAGGCATGAAGCAGATACTTGGGTTCTATGGCACTTTTTAAAAAGTTTCGAATCACAAAACCGGCACCGTCGGAATCTGTAAACACGATCAATCCACGGAGCTTTGCCACACGGCGCAAAAGCTCTAAATTCTCACGGTTATGAAACACGCCAAAGCCG
>JAFQDY010000037.1 GCA_017399325.1 Oscillospiraceae bacterium | reverse complement strand
TACATCTATCAAATTCTGAAGAGCATGGTTGCCGGCGGCATCAAGAACATCTACTGCGTGCCCCATCATCAGACGGAGAACGCGGGTCTTATGCCCATGACCATCGCCTGCCACAAGGCTGCCAAGCGGATCGCCATGGAATACATGGAAGAAACCGTGGGCAAGGGCTGGTGGGGCAGCGATGCTTACGCCACCTATTACGAAGATATGGGCAGCGAGGACGACCCCTTCTCCTATATCAAGGTGATCCCCTTGATCGGCGCAGATGCCCAGATCAAGTGCGGCGGCTTCGACCACGCAGGCAAGTGGGAAACAAGCCTGCTGATGGGAACATATCCGGAACTGGTGGACTTGGGCCGTTGCGAACGCAATACCGAGTGGTTTGCCCAAAGCGCCAAAGAAGCCAGTAGCGAAATCGGCAAACATATGGTACAATGTACCTTGGAATGGCTTCGGGAGGCAATTCAATGAGCAAGGTCGTTTTCGGTCAGTTGGGCCGTTTAAAGCCCGAAAAGATCCAGGAATATGAAGCACTCCACGGTGATCCATGGCCGGAAGTGCTGAAAACCATCCACGATTGCAACCTGCGGAACTATTCCATTTTCCGCCACGAAGATCTGGTCTTTGCCTACTTTGAGTATGTGGGCCAGGACTACGATGCCGATATGGCAAAAATGGAACTGTGCCCCCACACCCAAGCCTGGTGGACCCGCACCAAACCTTGCTTTGTAAAATTCAGTATCCGCCCGGACAGCGAATTTTACGCCGATATGAAGCAAATATTTTATTTTCCATAAGGAGAAAACACTATGCGCCAAATCAAAGCAGAAGCATTGACCCACGAGGCCTTTGCGCCCTTCGGTCAGTTTTACACCATGGCCGATCCCAAAGGCTATGCCCTTTGCGGCCAGTTGCACCGGTTTTTCCCCGACCGTCTGGTGGCAGACAGCAACCATCGGGTAGGCTATAGTCCCATCTTGGTAAAAAAGCCGGAGAAAATGGTTATCACCGCTGTGGAGTACCATACCACCACTTGGGAGATGATCATGCCTTTAAACGATGATATGGTTCTGCATGTGGCCCCTGCATCTGCCGGCACACCTGTGACCCATCTGACAAAGGCGTTCCTGGTGCCGAAAAATACCCTCATTAAGATGAACGCCGCCATCTGGCATTTGGCGCCTCTGCCTGCCAATGCAGAAGAATTGTCGGCAATGATCATTTTGCCCGAATGTACTTACGCCAACGACTGCACCGTGGTGGACTTGAAGCCCGAAGAGCAGTTTGAGGTAGTGCTGTGAGTTGGCGGGAAGATTGCGCGGCCAGCCTTTTGTATGATGCCACCGTCCCCGAACGGGAACAGGAGCATATCCGCTGCGCCGACCTGTGCTGGGAATATAACCGCACAAAGCCCTCCGATATGGCCACCCGGGAAAAGATCCTGCGGCAGATTTTCGGAAAACTTGGCAAAGACCCTTATGTAGAACCCACCGTGTTTTTCGGCTTCGGCTGCAATGTGGAGGCGGGAGACCGGTTTTTTGCCAACAATAACTGCGTATTCGTAGACCCCGGCAAGATCACCTTCGGCAACGATGTAAAGATCGGCCCCCAGTGCGGATTTTACACCGCCTTGCACCCGCTGGACGCAGAACTTCGGGCCACCGGCGCAGAGATCGCAAAACCCATCTGTGTGGGTAACAATGTGTGGTTCGGCGGCGGCGTGAAAGTGCTGCCCGGTGTGACCATCGGCGATAACTGCGTCATTGGCGCAGGCAGCGTGGTCACAGTCGACATTCCGGCCAACTCTCTGGCATTCGGCAACCCTTGCAAGGTGGTTCGGCCCTTATAATAGCGATCAAATGGAGGATTTTCTTTATGAATCCCGATATTATCATAGAAAATAAACATTTTCGTTTAACTGTGGGTGCCGATTGCTGCCCCAAAAGCCTTTTGCATAAGGCAACAGGGGAGGAGTGCCTGGACATTTCCGAGGACATTCCGCTGTTTTCTGTGACCCAACCACGCCCTTTCAACAACGAAGTGAAACTGGCCTATCCCAACAAACGCACCACCTTCCAAGCTGACCGCGTCCGTCGGGAGGGCAACCGCCTGATCGTGGGCTTTGAAATCATCCCCTATGAGGCTGTGGTGGAAGTGAAGGAAACCGATGCGTATGTTTCCTTCAAACTGGCGGAATTCATCGTCAAACCCACCGACTATCCGGAACTGCATATCACGCCGCCCCCAGTGGAAAGTTTTCGGCTTTTGCAATTGCCGGTCAAACACCGAAAAAACTTCGGCCAGTGGCTGAATGTGTGCTGGGATGAGAAAGTTGCGGTCAATGTGCTTGCAACCTCGCCCACACCCATCATCGACAGTGAAAAGCGGAAACACTTCCGCATTCTCACCGCCGATGCCCAGCGTGGCATACAGTTGGAAGGCTGTGAAGCGGCGTTGATCGTTTCAGCAGCAGACGAACTGTTGGATGCCATCGATGTGCTGGAAACAGATTATGACCTGCCCAGGGGCGTTCAAAGCCGCAGCAACCCTGCTCTGCGGAAATCTCCTTATATGGCAAGCGGTCTGAGCCCCAAGAATGTGGACAAGCATATCGCTTACTGCAAACAATGCGGCTATACCCTGATGACGCTTTACTACGAATCCCTGTTTACTTGTACGCTCTATGATACCTGCGGCAATTATGACGAGCAGGATATTCGTCCCAGTTATCCCGAAGGCTTCGAATCTCTGCGGAAAATGCTGCAGAAGATCAAAGCCGCCGGTATCACTCCCGGTCTGCACTTCCTGCACACCCATATCGGCCTTAAGAGCCGCTATGTGACCCCCATTGCCGATCACCGGCTGAACAAGAAGCAGATATTTACCCTTGCAAAACCCCTTGGACCGGACGATACCACCGTTTATGTGGAGCAAGATCCCACAGGTTCTGTGATGTCTGAGCGTTGCCGTATCCTGCAGTTCGGCGGCGAACTGATCCATTATGAAGGCTATTGCGCCCAGCGCCCCTATTGCTTTACCGGCTGCAAGCGCGGTTACTGCGATACATACGTCACTGAGCATCCTTTAGGACAAATGGGCGGTATTCTGGATGTAAGTGAGTACTCTGCCAACAGTTGCTATATCGATCAAAACACCGACTTGCAGGACGAGATCGCCGCAAAATTGGCAAAAGTCTATGATACAGGATTTGAATACATCTACTTTGACGGCTCCGAGGGTACGAATGCGCCCTATGCGTTCCATGTGGGCAATGCCCAGTACCGGGTGCTGAAGCGGCTGAAAAATGCGCCTCTGTTTACCGCCGGCGCGGCCAAGACCCATTTTGGTTGGCATTATCTGTCCGGCGCAAATTCCTTTGATATTTTCCCGCCTGCGGTATTTAAGGAAATGATCCGCCGCCATCCTGCCAAGGCAGCGGTGCAGATGCGGCAGGACTTCACCTGTGTCAATTTCGGTTGGTGGCATGTCTATACAGAAGAAGACGGTGGCGTCCAGCCGGATCATTGGGAGTACGGAACTGCCTTGGCCGCAGCATACGATTGCCCGGCGACCTTAAGCGGTGTGGATATCTATCTGGATGTCCATCCCAGAGCCGACGATTTGCTGGAAGTGCTGCGCCGTTGGGAGGATGTGCGGGTTTCCGGTTGGCTGACGGAAGCGCAAAAGCAGCAAATTATTGATAATCAACTGCAGGAGCACATTCTTCTTGTGAACGAGCAAAAGGCTTATGAACTTGTGCCCTATGCCCAAATTCCCACTGCCGACGAGCGTCTTCGTGCCTTTGGCTTTGAAAGAAACGGCCGCAGTTATGTGGTCTACTGGCACACAAAAGGGGAGAGCACGCTGACTCTGCCTGCTGCC
>JAFQDY010000036.1 GCA_017399325.1 Oscillospiraceae bacterium | reverse complement strand
TTTACAGCGTTGCCGCCATTACAGCTTTAATGGTATGCATACGGTTTTCCGCTTCGTCAAACACGATAGAGCGTTCGCTTTCAAACACTTCGTCGGTCACTTCCATAGCGGAGATGTTGAACTTTTCGCCGATTTCCTTGCCGATCACGGTCTTTAAGTCGTGGAATGCAGGCAGGCAGTGCATAAACACCGTTTCCTTTTTGCCGGTTTTTTCCATCAAGGTTTTGTTTACCTGATAGGGGGACAGTTCCGCGATGCGCTCTGCCCAGACTTCTTCCGGTTCACCCATGGACACCCACACATCGGTGTAGATCACATCGGCATTTTTGACAGCCTTGGCAGGGTCGGTCTCAAAACGCAGGCTTGCGCCGGTTTGCGCGGCCACTTCCTCACACTTGGCGATCAAGCCCTTATCGGGGAAGTATTTTTCCGGGCAGCAGGCGGTAAAGTTCAAGCCCAACTTGGCGCAGCCTACCATCAGGGAGTTGCCCATATTGTAGCGGGCGTCACCCATATACACGAAATTGATACCCTTTAAGTAGCCGAATTGCTCCCGAATGGTCAGCATATCCGCCAAAATCTGGGTGGGATGGAACTCATTGGTCAGGCCGTTCCAAACGGGAACTTTGGAATACTTGGCCAAGTCTTCCACGATAGTCTGGCCGAAGCCACGATACTCGATGCCGTCATACATACCGCTCAACACCCGGGCGGTGTCGGCAATGGACTCTTTTTTGCCCATCTGAGAACCGCTGGGTCCCAAATAGGTCACGGACATACCCAGATCCACGCCGGCCACCTCAAAGGCGCAACGGGTGCGGGTGGAGTCCTTTTCAAACAGCAGGACGATGTTCTTGCCCTCGCACAATCTGTGGGGAATGCCGGCTTTTTTCTTCGCTTTCAAATCTGCTGCCAGATCGATCAGTTTTAAAATCTCTGCGGGAGTAAAATCCAGCAGTTTTAAAAAATCTCTGCCTTTCATATTACAGCACCTTCGACAGGAAAGATTTCAAGCGTTCGCTTTGGGGGTTGCCAAAGAACTCGGCCGGGGTGTTCTCCTCGGCGATCACGCCCTCGTCAATAAAGATCACCCGGTTGGAGACCTCTCTTGCAAAACCCATTTCGTGGGTGACGACCACCATGGTCATACCGGACTTGGCCAGATCTTTCATAACATCCAGCACTTCGCCCACCATTTCCGGGTCAAGGGCGGAAGTGGGTTCGTCAAAGAGGATCACCTTGGGGTTCATGGCCAGCGCGCGCACGATGGCGACCCGCTGTTTCTGTCCGCCGGAAAGTTGGGAGGGATAGGCTTCCGCCTTTTCTTCCAATCCGATGGCCTTCAGCAATTCGATGGCCCGCGTTTCCGCTTCGGCTTTCACTTCGGAAATGGTTTTGCCCTCCTGGCGCAGTTTTTTTCTGTTCTTCTTCGCAATGGTCACCGGTGCCAAAGTGATATTCTCCAGCACGGTCAGGTTGTTGAACAGGTTGAACTGCTGGAACACCATACCGATCTTCTGCCGGTGGATATTGATGTCTACCTTCATATCCGCAAGGTCCTCACCCTGGAACATGATCGTGCCGCCGGTGGGGTCTTCCAGACAGTTGATGCATCTTAAAAATGTGGATTTGCCGCAACCGGACGGACCGATGATGGCCACCACATCGCCTTCATAAACATCCAGGTCAACGCCCTTGAGGACCTTGTTGTCGCCGAATGTTTTTTCCAGGCCTTTGACTGATAAAATTAACTGCTTTTCCATATTATCTTTCACTCTTCTTCATCTTTCTTTCCAAGGCTCTGACGCCCCAGGAAATCAACAGCACCATGATCAAATACGTCAACGCCAGCATCAAATAGGGCATTGTGTAATCGTAGGTGGGGTCGCCCAACTGCTTGAAGGATTTGTAAAGGTCCGTCACCGCAATGAAACTGACAATGGAGGTCTCCTTGATCAGCACGATGAACTCATTGCCCAAAGTGGGCAGAATGTTCTTGATGGCTTGCGGCACGACCACTTTCAGCATGGTGGTGGCGTAAGTCAGACCTACGGCTCTGCCGGCTTCCATCTGGCCCGGGTCAACGGACTGGATACCGCCACGCATAATTTCGCTGACATAGGCGCCGCTGTTGAGACCAAATACAATGATCGCCACAGGCACACCGGAATCAACGGTGATACCCAGCGCAGGCAGCAGCACCCAGTAGCCGATCAGCAACTGGACCACCATAGGCGTGCCACGGAACACTTCGATGTAGCACACGCAGATCTTGTCCAAGATCCTGGGCAGCAGTTTGTACTTGGGCATCACCCGGACAACGGCGATGAGGGTGCCGATCACAATACCGATCAGCAAGCCGAACACAGCGATCCGCAGGGTGACCCACACGCCGTTTAAGACATTTTCATAGCCCCGCAGAGTGATAAACTGCTTGATAAATTCGTTCCACATTTGTGTTATAGTCATATTTTTAACCAAAGTGAAGGCTTAGCACTTTCACTAAGCCTCCACTTACCTTTTCTGATTTGTTTTAATTACTTCTTGCAGATAACGTTCAGCATATCCACAACAGTACCCACTGCATCCAGTTCGGTGTTGCTGTCCTTAACAACGCAAACGATGGACTCAGTGTAGTAAGGCTCGGAGAAGTTGATGACCTGCAGACGCTCGGTGGTGATGGTGATACCGGACATAGCAATGTCAACATTCTGCTTGCCAACAGCGCCTACAACTGCGTCGAACTCCATATCGTCGATGACCAGTTCCAGACCCAGTTCGTCAGCGAACAACTTGGCGATCTCCATATCGATGCCGTAGAACTCGGTGCCTTCCTTGTACTCCCAGGGAGCAAATTCAGCGTTGGTAGCAACGACCAGCTGCTGGTCAGCCTTGCTGCCGTCCTTGGTAGCGGAGGTAACGCCAACATACTTGTCTTCTTCGCCGTTCATATACTTTTCCTTGATGGCGTTGATCTCGTCAGCCTTGTCGGTCAGGATCTGGTCGATCTTGGTCTTCAGGTCAGCCTGGTTCTTGTCGATGCCGATGCCGTAGTTTTCGCTGGACAGGGCGATCTCAATGATCTTCAGGCCGGTGATTTCCTTCTGCAGAGCCTTGGCGGTGGTCTTGTCTACGAACAGGTAATCAGCGTTGCCGTTGATCATATCCTTTGCAGCCAGTGCGAAGGTGTCGTAAGTAGTGGTGGTGGTGTTCTTCAGAGCATCAGCATACATAAAACTGGTAGTACCCTTCTGAACAGCGATCTTGGCGCCGGTTTCTTCCTTAGCGCCGCAAGCGGCCAGGGACAGGCAAAGGATCAATGCGAGCATCAATGCAACTAACTTTTTCATTTTCTTTTTCCTCCTAAATTTTGTTTTCAATAAATTTGATTTGTTCTTCTACGGATATCTGGTTTGTGCCGCCTGCGGAAATTCTGCTCTGTACGCAGTTTTGCAGGTCGATGGCAGCAAACACATCTTTTTCAAACATGGGATGGAAGGACTGGTATTCTTCTAATGTCAGTGCTTCCAGCACCGTGTTCTTTTCAATACAGTAGGCAACGATCTGCCCGACTTGCTTGTAAGCCGTCCGGAAAGGAATTCCCTTCTTGGTCAAGTAGTCGGCAAGATCCGTTGCGTTGATAAAGCCCTTTTGAGCAGCCGTCAGCATATTTTCCGGCAAGGCCTTCATGGTGGCAAGCATAGGCGTGAACACCGTCAGGCATTGCTTTACTGTGTCAACTGCATCAAAAATAGACTCTTTATCCTCCTGCATATCCTTGTTATATGCCAGGGGGATGCCCTTGAGAACGGTCAGCATAGCCATTAAGTCGCCGTAAACACGACCTGTCTTGCCACGAACCAGTTCTGCAATATCCGGGTTCTTCTTTTGGGGCATAATGCTTGACCCGGTGGTGTAACTGTCGTCCAGTTCGATGAATTTAAATTCCCAACTGGCCCAAAGGATCACTTCCTCGGAGAACCGGGACAAGTGCATCATCACCGTGGCAAAGGCCGAGAGCAGTTCCACGCAGAAATCCCTGTCGGATACGCCGTCGATACTGTTCATACAGATGCCGTCAAAGCCCAATGCTTTCGCTGTCATCTGCCGGTCTGTGTCATAGGTGGTACCGGAGAGCGCACAGGAGCCCAAGGGGCTGAAGTTCATCCGTTTCACCGCATCTTCAATGCGGCTGATGTCCCGGGTGAACATCATACCGTAAGCCAGCAAATGGTGGGCAAAGGTAATGGGCTGGGCCCGCTGCAAATGGGTGTAGCCGGGCATAATGGTCAACTTGTGCGCTTTGGCCTGCGTAACGATGGCTTCCAGCAACTGCCGAAGCAATCCGATTATTTCAGCCGCTTCCTCTTTTAAGTAAAGGCGAATGTCCACTGCCACCTGATCGTTCCGGCTGCGGGCGGTGTGGAGTCTTTTTCCCACATCGCCGATCCGCTTTGTCAGTTCCGCTTCCACAAACATATGAATGTCTTCCGCGGTCAGATCGATGGGCAGTTTGCCTCTTTCAATATCCTGCAGGATGGCCTCCAGACCCGCAACGATCTGATCTGCATCATCCTGTCCGATAATTCCCTTGGCGGCCAGCATGGCGGCGTGGGCCATAGAGCCTTTAATGTCCTGCCGGTACATCCGGCTGTCAAAGTGGATGGAGGAATTGAAGTCATCGGCTTGTTGGTCCAGCGCTTTCAAAAAGCGCCCCTCCCACATTTTAGCCATTGTTCAGTTTCCCCTGTTCCATCATGGCCTGCACCTGGGTAGGCAGACCCCACAGATTGATAAAGCCAGTGGCTTGCGCCTGATCGTAATCACTCTCACCGAAGGTGCAGATGTCTTCGGAGTACAAAGAGTAGGGACTCTTTACGCCGGCGTTGATCATATTGCCCTTGTAGAGTTTCAGTTTTACGGTACCGGTAACGGTCTTTTGGGTTTCGGTCACAAATGCGGACAGTGCCTCACGCAGGGGGGAGAACCACAGGCCGTTGTACAGAAGTTCTGCAAAGCAGACGCTCAGTTCCTGCTTCTTGTGAGCGGTCATCTTGTCAAGGCACAGGCTTTCCAGAACGCTGTGGGCCTTGTAGAGAATTGCGCCGCCGGGGGTCTCATAAACGCCGCGGCACTTCATACCCACCAGACGGTTTTCTACGATGTCCAGCAAGCCAATGCCGTTGGCACCGCCGATCTCGTTCAGTTTCCAGATGATGTCGGTGGCAGTCATCTTCACGCCGTCCAATGCAACGGGAACGCCCTTTTCAAAGTCCAAGGTTACATAGGTGGGCTTATCGGGGGCATCGATGGGAGAAACGCCCATTTCCAGGAAGCCGGGCTTCTCGTACTGGGGTTCGTTCCAGGGGTCTTCCAGGTCCAGACCTTCGTGGCTCAAGTGCCACATATTCTTATCTTTGGAGTAGTTGGTCTCCCGGTTGATCTTCAGAGGCACGTTGTGCGCCTCAGCATATTCGATCTCTTCTTCACGGGACTTGATGTTCCACTC
>JAFQDY010000035.1 GCA_017399325.1 Oscillospiraceae bacterium | reverse complement strand
CCAGTCCTGCTATATTCCTGGTTCTATTTTTAAGGTGGTTACACTGGCAACTGCTCTGGAAACCGTTCCGGACATCACAAGCCGGTTCTTTGCCTGCACCGGCAGTTACAAGATCGGCAACGAGGAGATCACCTGTGAGGATGTCCACGGCACACAGACGCTAAAAGAGGCGTTTTGTAACTCCTGCAACTGTGCCTTTGCGGAGATCGCCTTGCAAGTGGGCGGTAAGACATTGCAGGAATATGTTGAAAAATTCGGCGTTACAGAGTCTGTTTCCTTTGACGGCATTACCACGGCAGAAGGAAATTTCCGGGCAGAAAATGCCGAGGATCTGAATGTGGCCTGGAGCGCCATCGGTCAGTATTTAGACCAGGTGAATCCCTGTGCATTCCTTGCCTTTATGGGCGCGATCGCCAATGACGGCGTGACCACGATGCCTTATTTGGTAGAACAAATCAAGGTAGGCGGCAACAAGACCTATGATGCCAAAACCGCTGCGCCGGGCAGGATTATGTCTGAACAAACCGCAAAAACCTTACAAGAATATTTGCAAAACAATGTGCAGAGCAAATACGGTGCGGAGAATTTCCCCGGTCTTACCGTGGGCGCAAAAACCGGCACCGGTGAAGTAGGCGGCGAGAAAAAACCCAATGCTATGCTCTCGGGCTATGTGGCCGATGAAAACCTACCCCTGGCGTTTGTGGTATGCGTGGAAGACGCCGGCTACGGCAGAGCCGTCTGCATTCCTATGATCTCTAAAGTTTTGGCCGCGGCGCAATAAATACAATACGGAAAATTCGGAACACTCCCTGCATACACTGCATGCAGGGGGTGTTTTTTATGTGTCGACGCAATCAACTCTGGGGTTGTTCGTTGTTGGCCTTTGGCTTGGGTGTGCTGGTAGGCACATGGATGGAAAGCGGTCTTTTTTGCCATTTATTCGGCTTGCTTGCCATATTCTGTGGTTGCGGGGTATGCCGGAAAAAATAATTGGCATACGCCTGTCCTTTCGGGAATATGCTTTGGTATCAGAAGATGCATAAGGAGTGATTTGCGTGGAAATGCAGTTTGATAAAATTTCAGTACCCTATCTTGAAAAAATAGCAGGTGGGGCGAAGACCCAGGAGCAAACATTGGAGTTGCGCATATCCGATGGTATGCCGGACATCGGACGGGTCTTGGGCGCCTGGGGACAGGTGATCGTCCGGGGAAAAGAGTGGCACAAAGACCAGATGACCGTATCCTGCGGAGTGATGGCCCAGGTGCTTTATGTTCCTGAAGACGCAGATGGTGTGCGCAGTGTGGACGGTTGGCTTCCTTTCACTATGAAATGGGAATTGCCCGACAGTCCCCACGACGGAAAAATCGTACTTTCCTGTCTGTTAAAGGGCATAGATGCCCGCAGTACTTCCGCAAGAAAATTGATGGTGCGGGCCACATTAAGCGCCTCGGCAGAGGCGTGGCTGCAGGGAAATACAGAGATCGAAACACCAATGGAATTGCCCGATGATGTGGAAATTCTGACCGAAAGTTACCCACTGCAACTGCCGAAAGAGGCCGGAGAAAAGGCGTTCCTGCTGGAAGAACAACTCACTCCGCCGACGAAGATCGAAAAAATGCTCTACTACCATCTGCAACCTGAGATTTTGGAAAAGAAAGTGATGGCCGGGAAAGTGGTATTCCGGGGTGTCTGCGCGTTGCACACAGTGTATCTGGCAGAGGATGACGGCGTCCGTGTCTGGGATACCGATGTGCCCTTTTCTCAATATGCGGATCTGGACGATTCTTATGACCAGAATCCCGCAGTGGCGGTGATCCCCTGCGTAACGGGCCTGGATCTGGAGCCGGATGAAAACGGCGATTGGCTGTTAAAAGCAGGCATTTTGGGACAGTATCTACTCAGCGAGCAAACGGTGGTCACATTGGCATCGGATGCTTACAGCCCTGCAAGAAGTGTTGATTTTGCGCAGCAGGAACTGGCCTTTCCGGCAATTTTGGAGCAGGATCAGCAGACGGTCCACGCAGAGCAACCGGTCCTGTTGGACGTTCGGGAAGTGGTGGATGTGACCTTCCTGCCGGCGTTTTGCGAAACGGAACACACAGAAGACGGTATGCAGATCGCTATGACCGGACAGTTCCAAACGCTCTATTACGATGCCGAGGGGGAACTTGGCAGCGTCGTCACGCCTTGGAAAGGGGAGAAACAGATCAATGCCGGTGAAAATGTGGCGATGGATGTACGCGTTTTCCCTGCAGGTAAACCCCAGGCTGCGCCGGGCGCAGACGGTATGCTTTTGCGGGCGGATATGGTGACAGATACAGTGTCTTCGGCCCGCGAGGGATTGTCTGCCATTGGGGGTATGCAGGTAGGAGAATCGGAAAAGCCTAACCCTAATAGACCCAGTCTGGTGATCTGCCGGAAGGGAAACCGGCGGCTGTGGGATGTGGCAAAACAGACCGGTTCCACCGTGGAGAAAATTATGGCAGCAAACCGGCTGGAAGGGGAGCCGGATGAAGGGCAAGTGCTGCTGATACCAGTATCGTAAATATAGAAATCCGCCGCTGCGTGGGAGATGCGCAGCGGCGGTGGCGGTTGTCGCATTCGGGGAGAATGTCCGCCTGCAAATAGAGTAGCGCAGTGTTTGGCAGGATACAAGAAAATCCTGTCGAACCTGTGCTTTTTTGCGCTAGAGGAGAAGCGTTGCCAAAAACAGAAAGGTCAAAACGGAAAAAGTGTTGACAAATCAAAATTAATTTGACTTATGGAAGGAAAAGCCGTATAATAAAATTGCGCATATTTTTGCGAATTTTTTCAAATTCGGGAGAAGGATTATGGGTCATTTTTTCAGCGTTGAAGGTCCGTTGATGGCTTGTTTGATAAAAATCAGAGATTGGATACTTCTGAGTGTGCTGTGGTTGGTATGCTCCGTTCCAGTAATCACCTTTGGCGCGTCCACGGCGGCGCTTTATTACTGCACATTGAAGATGGCAAAAAAAGAGGAAATTTCTATTTTCAAAAGTTTCTTCAAATCCTTTAAGGAAAATTTCAAGCAGGGCGTTGCATTGACACTGATCGTGCTGGTGGTTGGCGCGATCTTGGTTCTTGACTGTTTGTATTTCTCCCGGGTCGCCGGCGCGAAAGGCGCGATTTTGACCGGCGTTTTTTGCGCGGTTTCCATTGGCTTTTTGACGATCGTGCTTTATGCCTTTCCCTTTATGGCGCAGTTTTCCAATACGGTATCCGGTATCCTGAAAAGCGCAGTGGTGCTGGCTGTGCGCAATCTGAGGAACACAGCCGTCGTTTTGGTTTTTCATGCAATTCCCGTGGTGCTGCGGTTTGTGGCCTACGAAGTGTATATGGCGATGTTTCCCATCTGGCTTTTTTTGGCGCCGGGCGCCATCGCTTACTTGTGTTCTATGTGCCATGTAAAGAGTTTTGAACCCCTGATCCAGGCAATTCAGAACAAACAGGCAAAAGAATCGGCGGAAACGGAAGAAAATACCCCTGAACTTTCCAATTAAACCCCTTAAATTGCAAGGGATTTTCCCTTTGCGGCGCAGGGCGAAAAATGTCAGCAAACATAAAAAAAGTAATGAAAGTAACATTGCAATATTGGAAGTTTTGCATTATAATGATACTGATATACTGGGGTAAATTGTAAGCACCGACAAAAACAGATGAGGTAGAGAAGTGTACAGACTTGTGATTGTTGAAGATGAAGAACACATAAGACACAGCCTGGAGAGCCTCATTCCGTGGGAAGAAATGGGATTTCAGGTAGTCGGATCGTTCAGCGACGGAATGGATGCGCTGAAGTACCTGAAGGACAATCCCTGCGATGCAGTACTGACCGACATTATGATGAACAGAATGACCGGTCTGGAGATGATCCGCAACCTTTGCGACACCCACCCCCAACTGAAGGTCGTGATCCTGAGCGGTTACAGCGATTTTACATATGCCCAGCGCGCCATCCAGTATAAAGTCGTGAATTATCTGGTCAAGCCTGTGGATGAAGAAGAACTTATGAACACATTCAAAGGCATCAAAGAGCAGTTGAATGAGGAAAGGGAAGAGGCCCTTTTGGTCCAGACCCAGACCCGAGATCTGAAGCGAATGCTCCAAAAGAACTTTTTTGGCCAGTTGCTGTCCGGCAGGATTACATCCGAAGAAGAATTATCCATATACTTAAAAATTTTGGGAATCGAAAAGGTGCAGCAGGCAAGCCCTCTGTTTGCCTTTGAGATCTCGGAGCGATGCGACCAGGACGAGCCTGATCAGGATGGCGAAAGCGCCAACCTGGAGGATGTCTTGGATAACTTGCTTATATCCACCCGGGATGCACTTACAACATTCGTGCTGGAACATAGAAGCGACTGCTGGCATTTGGTTGGTATAGGCACCGGACAAGCGCAGAACAAGGAAGAAAGCAAGCAGTTCAGTTTACAGGTCCAGGAATTTTCCGGCGCGTTAAGCAAGATGTTGTCAGACCGGTTTTCGTTCCATTTGACCCACTATGTTTCCCGGATCAGCGATCTGCTCACAGGAACGAAGATCGCATCCGATCTGCCAACGTGTCTGCCTAAACAGAAAGTGGACAGCGAACTGTACAGCAGCATCTTGTCTGAGTATAAACTGCTGATCGTGGAATTGGATACCGGGAGCAACGGCACACTTGCCCACATTCTCGATGGTCTGTTCCGTGATTTGGAAAGCGCACCGTTGGAAGATGTGCGGTTTATCTTCAAAGACCTTTACTGTGTGATTGAATCCCACTACACCAAACGTAAGATAAGTCTGTCCGATCTGACCGGCGGCAAATTTGATGCCGGGCGGTTGTATGCTTTTAGCCGGACAGAAGATCTGGCTGCCTGCGTGAAAGCGGATTTTGATGCGCTGTGCAACGGCCTTAAGAATAGCAAGTGCGAAAGCCGGCACAGTACGATCCAACATGTGGTTGCGTATCTGAACGAACATATTTCCCAGGAAATCGGCCACGAAGCCATCGCCGCCAAGTACCGGATCCATCCGGGTTACTTAAGTCGTTTATTCAAGCAGGAGATGGGCGAGACACTATCCGAGTACCTCCTGCGGATCAAAACCGAAAAGGCGGCCCTTTTGCTGAAAGACGGCCGGTATAAAGTAGGCCAGATCGCGGCAATGGTTGGATATAACGCTTCTTCGTATTTCTCCATTATTTTCAAGAAGAACACCGGTTATTCGCCGCGGGAATACAGTCAAAAGGTATCACTGTAATGACGACACGAAAATCCATATGGCCGTATATCAAAGGCTATAAGTTTAACAGTCTGCTCATCAAGAATTTTATCTATGTTTTGCTCTTGGTCACAGTGCCCCTTCTTTTGGTGCTGAATCTGAACTATGGCAGATTCAACTCTATGGCCAACGAACAAGTGATGAGTATGAACGAGGAACTGCTCCACAAAAATGCAGTGGTTACCGACAATGTTATGATCAGCGTAATGGACACTTTGAACAGAGTGTCGCGGCTGAATGCCATTTCGGAAATCGTGCAACTGGAAGCAGATGATGCTGCCTACGCCGAAAAGGTGGATAAAGCCCGTTCGACCATACGGCAGCGGATCTTGACCAATAAGTTTATTTCATCTGCTTATGTGTATTCCGATGTGAGCAGGATGATGATCGACGGCAACGGCGCAGTCAGTATGGACTTGCTGAATATCCGGCCAAAGTGGTATGAGATCCATAAACAGTTTCCTATGGAAACATCCAATATTTTTGTCAATAACGCCAACAGCATTTATGTGTGCCAGCCGATCTATGTGGATGTGGCAGTGGAATCGGAAACGGAACCGGGCACAGAAATATTCGCAGGTGTTGAAAAATTGGTTGGTGTATTCGTAGCGGATGTGGAACTGCAAGCCATTCGTGATTTGCTGGAAAGTCAGGATGTGGTGCAGCAGGGCGTATTTATCATCACAGACAACAACGGTCAGACCATATACTGCAACGAACAGGATTATTTCTCCTGGAGCGATGCGTTGGATCATAAATACCAGGACTACATCAACAATGTGAAACCCGGACAGAGCAAACTGATCACGGAAGATGGCAGCAAGGTAATATCCGTAACCGAATCTGTCCATAAGAGTTGGCGGTATGCGCTGGTTTCGGAAATGCCGGCCTTTGAAGAGAAGACCGGTGTGGTTACCGGATTCCTGTTATCGTCTGTGATCGTAGGTGTGGTCACCAGTATTATTGTGGCCTACATCATTACGCTTCTTACATACCAGCCTATGCGGAAGATCATGGATGTCATCAAGAATCCACACCTGCACTGGAGCGAAAAAGAGGCATCCAAGCAATCCAATGAATTGCTGTACATAACAAGCAACATTCTTGCAGACCGGAATGAGAATAAAGAAATTTCGGCGGAACTGGAAGAACGCATTCAACTTTTGCGCCAGGCTCAGTTCCGGGCTCTGCAATTCCAGATCGACCCCCATTTCCTGAACAATACCCTTGAAACCATCAAGTGGGCGGCAGTTGAGGATATGGGATTGGGTAACCGCGTGAGCAAAATGCTCACCAAAGTCGCAAGACTTTACCGGCTGGGTCTTGAGAATGACGATGTGATTGTTTCGGTGAAAGAAGAACTGGATT
>JAFQDY010000034.1 GCA_017399325.1 Oscillospiraceae bacterium | reverse complement strand
TGCTTATTGTGCAATCCAGACTCGCAGCGAACCACAATTTCTTTGTTAAACATATATAACACTCCTTAATGCAGTACCGATAAACCGGAACTGCTTTATGAATATATGATAGCAAATCTAATAAAAAAGTCAACTGATATTCTAACGTTAAATCGCAAAAATCAGGAAATTGTGTTAATTCTTATAGAAAGCAGCATTTTCTAAAGAAAAAAATCAACCAAATTCCGCGATCGTTACACCGTCCTCGCCCTCACCATAAACACCTAAACGGAATGTTTTCACAAAACGATTCTTGCGCAATGATTGCTGAACAGCAGAGCGTAAAGCGCCTGTGCCCTTACCGTGAATGATGCGGACGGATTGTAAATTGGATCGCATTGCCTCATCCAAATACCGATCAAGCACGCAGATCGCCTCCACAGTGTCCATACCACGCAAGTCCACTTCAGAGGCAAACGCTGCCGTCTTCATCTCACGTCCGGAGTGGGCAGGTCGGGCGACTTTTTGCTTATGGGGATTTTGTTGTTCGATCAGATATATCTCGTTAGATTTTGCCGTTAATTTCATAATGCCGGCCTGTAACTCGTATGATCCGTCTTTATTGATCGCGATCACATTTGCCTTCGTACCAAGTTTCAGTAATTCGACCGTATCTCCCACAATAATCGCTCTTGTGGGCGCAGGACGGTCTTTTTGCGGCAGGTTTTCCCGCAGATTTGCCTCTGCCTCATTAAGATTTCTGCGAAGTTCAGCCTGCCGCTGGTTGATTCCCTGGGCATCCGCGCTATCCATCAACTGCTTTTTTAACGCCTTGATCTCTTCTGTTGCGGCGTTAGCCGTACGACGGGCTTCTTCAATGATCTCCCGCGCTTCACGGCGTGCCTGCTCCAATGCGCGTTCCCGTTCTTTTTGGAACTGGGCGTTATATTCCTCGCTTTGCTCCTTGATCTTCATCGTTTCAAGACGCAAGCGTTCTGCTTCCGCGCGGGCAGATTCCATTTCCTGGCGCTGCTGCTCCAACTGGGTCAGTACATCTTCAAAGTCTTTATTGCCCTGGCTGACCAGATCAGTGGCTTCTTTCAGAATTTCCTCCGAAAGGCCTAGTTTGCGAGAAATTGCAAAGGCGTTGGATTTTCCCGGTACGCCAATGAGGAGTTTGTAGGTAGGCTGCAACGTTTCAACGCTGAATTCACAAGATGCGTTAATCACATTTTCCGTGCGCATAGCATAGAGTTTTAGTTCAGCATAGTGGGTAGTCGCTACTACAAAACTGCCCATTTTTCGGCAGAATTCAATCAAAGCAATGGCCAGTGCTGCGCCTTCAGCAGGGTCTGTACCTGCGCCCAACTCGTCAAACAGGACCAATGTTCTGTTGTCGCACTCAGCCACAATATCCACGATCGTGCGCATATGGCTGGAGAATGTGGATAGGCTTTGTGCGATCGACTGCTCATCACCAATGTCGGCAAGAATGGCGTCAAATGTAGAAAGTTCACTTCCGTCACCGGCGGGAATATGCAATCCGCATTCTGCCATTAAAGTGAGCAGACCGATGGTTTTCAAGGTAACTGTCTTGCCGCCGGTATTCGGACCGGTGATGATCATCGTGTCAAAATCCGATCCAAGCCGCACGGAAATAGGCACAACAACTTTTCCATCGATCAGCGGATGGCGGGCATTGCGCAGGTCTACCCTGCCTCGGTCGTTCATAACAGGCGCCCAAGCCCGCATCTGGTATGCCAGTTTCGCCTTGGCAAAAATCACATCCAGTTGCACAAGCAGATGAAAATCGTCGGCAATTGTCTGGCGATATGCGGCCACATCTGCAGAAAACTCTGCCAAGATCCGTTCAATTTCCTTCTTTTCGCTTAGTTCCAGTTCACGGAGGGCGTTATTGGCATTGACCGCAGACATCGGCTCCACAAAGTAAGTAGAGCCGGTCGCGGAAACGTCATGTACAAGACCGGGAATGTCATTTTTACACTCGCTTTTTACCGGCACAACGTAGCGGCCCTGGCGAATAGTAATGATCGGCTCACGAAGCACCTTTGCATAAGTGGGCGAGGAAATGATCTTCTGCAGACTCTCCTTCACCTTGGCGCTTTGGACCCGCATATGGCGGCGAATATCCGCCAGTTCGGCGCTGGCGCTGTCTGCAATTTCATCTTCAGTAAGAATGGATGAAAATATCCGCTCCTCAAGGTATTTATTGCCTGTAAGCATTTGGAACATCGGGGTCAGAACTGTGGGTTCTTCCTCTTCCGTAATGTAATCTCTCACTGTTCTTGCGCATCGCAGGACGCCGGCCACCTGCAGCAGTTCCTTCGGGTGCAGCACGCCGCCTCGTTCGGCTCTGTCCAGTGATGTCAGCACATTTACCGCGCCGGAAAAACCCGGGTAACCTTTTCTTGTGGAAAGATCGGAGGCAGCAGTGGTTTCATCAAGCAAACGCTGCACCTCATCCAGATCAGAAGACGGAACAAGCGCCAGACAGGCCACCTTGCCGTCACTGCTGCCGGCGCAGGCAGACAACTGCTGCAAAACCATATTCAGTTCCAGTTTCTGCCAAGATTTATGGTATAACTCAGACATTGTATTCTCCTAAAATTCTATGTCTTATTGGGGACTTATCAGCAACGATTTATAAAAATCAAGGGTAGAAAAACCACGTTCCAACTGGGTTGACAGATACCCTTCCGTAACAGCAGACAGTTGTTCGACGGTGTCTGCCCCAACTGAAAAGTTGAACAACTTTTTGCTGTCGCAAGTGGTAATATAATGCATTGCTTCCAGCATCCCCTGTGTGATCGGCATACGGATACCAGAAGATGACCCATCACGGCAGCCGGAACACTCCAGCCTTCCTTCGGACAGGTCAAACCGATCCGGAAATGGATTGCCACACATATGGCAACCGTACAGATCCGGTGCATAACCGGCCAAACAAGCGCCACGCAGTTCAAAAACCGCCTTAACAAGCGTTTCGGATACATCCATATTTGATAGGGCGTGCAAGCAGTTAAGGACCAAAGACAGCAGTTCTGGATTGGGCATATCCTCTTGGGACAGCAGTTCCGCCGCTTGAGCAAAATATGTACCCAGGGACAGTTTTTGCAAGTCCCTGCGAAGCGGCGTAAACAGTTCAATGGAATATGCCTCGTTGATCGTGTACATAGAGCGATATTCAAACAGTGTATATTCTCCAAATGCAAGCAATTGGCAGGACGCGGTTAAAGGACTGTTCTTCCTGCGCAATCCTCTTGCTTTGACTGTCAGTTTGCCGTGATTTGGTGTCAGCAGTGTTAAAAGAGAATCGTTGTCATTGTAGGCCACTGCCCGCAACACCAGACCCTTGGTTGTCAAGTACATGGTTGTTCTCCATCTTTAATGCGTTTTGATACAGCAGATAGAGTTCCGGCGCACCGGTTTCTAAAAAAATCTGCCAGTAGTCCTTTGAAGTCATCTGCATCCCCTCCAAAAATAGGTTTTGCAGAATAGGCGCCTTTACCCTTGGAAATTATTCACTATACCCAAAGTTGCGGACAAGGAAATCACTGTCACGCCAGTTTTCCTTCACCTTGACCCATGTTGTCAGGAACACTTTTGTGCCCATAAAACGCTCACAATCTTCCCGGGCCAGAGAAGATATCTTCTTCAACATTGCGCCTTGCTTGCCGATAATGATGCCCTTGTGGCTTGCTTTTTCGCAGTAAATGGTCGCATCGATGTCGATAATTCCGTTATCACGCTCTGTGAACTTTGTGATTTCAACTGCAGTCCCGTGGGGGACTTCCCGTTCCAATGTCCAGAGAAGTTTCTCCCGGATAATTTCCGCCATCACCTGACGCTCCGGCTGGTCTGTGGTAATATCGTCAGGAAACAGGAAAGGACTTTCAACTGCATATCGATTGCAAAGATCCAGTAATTCCTTCACGCCATCGCCATTTTTCGCGCAAATCGGAATGATCGCGTCGAATTCAGCCGCCTGTGAGTACAAAGCAATCACTTCCAGCAGGCTCTCTTTTTCAACTGTATCGATCTTATTGATTGCCAAAACCATTGGACAACGGCTTACCTTCAACTGGGCAATCAGCGCTTCTTCCTGCGGTCCGATGGACGCGATGGGTTCAACGATCAAAATCGTAAGGTCAACGTCTGCAATGGATTCCCGTGTTACATTCACCATATAGTTGCCTAGTTTTGTCCTGGGTTTGTGGAAGCCCGGTGTGTCCACAAAAACATACTGTACATCTTCTTTTG
Organism: Oscillospiraceae bacterium; assembly: GCA_017399325.1. Lineage (GTDB taxonomy): Bacteria > Bacillota > Clostridia > Oscillospirales > Oscillospiraceae > Faecousia. Next base: position 14,597 of record JAFQDY010000034.1, on the reverse strand, counting down.
TGACAATGCCGCAAATTCGGTTGCGGGTGGTCTGCGGCTTGTTGGAGACGATTGCGATCTTTTCTCCAACCAGGAAATTCAGCAATGTGGACTTACCTACATTGGGCCGTCCGGCAATGGTAATCATAGCGGTTTTCGTAGCCATGGTTGTTCTCCTTTGTGAATCAGTCTCTTTGCATACGCGAAATGGAAGATGCAATTTCTTCTTCCCGCTGGCGCATTTGCTTTTTCTGCGGTCCTTCATCAAGATGATCGTAACCCAAAAGATGCAGTACGGAATGAATGGTCAGATAACCGATCTCCCGACGAACACTATGTCCGAATTCACCGGCTTGTGCAACCGCGCGTTCAAACGAAATCGCCATATCACCCAACGGACACAGACCGGTTTCCGGATCTATGTAGTTATCCCAATTTGCGGGTGGTTTTCCGGCCTCAAAGGAGAACATCGGAAAACTGAGTACATCTGTAGGCCGGTCAATATTTCGGCTGGCTAAATTGATAGCGTGGATACCCGCATCATTTGTAACAAGCACATTGATCTCACAGGGAGCGGTGATCCCCTCAGATCTCAACGTGGCATCTATACATTTACGGATAATGGATGAAACCGCAAATCGCCGGATGGCAAAAAAGTCGAATGTCAAATTGATCTTATTCATAAGCATTTTACTTTCTCTTCTGATTTTTTACAGGCTTTGGCTGCTCTGCCTTTTTATCTGCCCGTTCATAGGCATTGATAATATCCTGCACCAGTGCGTGCCGTACCACATCCGCAGATGTTAATTTGCAGATAGCAATATCTTTCACGCCCTCTAAAACACGAATAGCATCTTTTAAGCCCGATGTCTTGTCGCTGGGCAAATCGATCTGGGTCACATCGCCGGTGATGACGATCTTCGAACCGAAACCCAAGCGAGTCAGGAACATTTTCATCTGTTCCCGGGTGGTGTTCTGGGCTTCGTCAAGGATAATAAAACTATCGTCCAAGGTGCGGCCACGCATATATGCCAAAGGCGCGACCTCAATAGAACCCCGCTCCTGATACTTTTGGAATGTTTCAGCACCCAACATTTCGTACAGCGCGTCATACAAGGGACGCAGATAGGGGTCGACCTTATTCTGTAAATCGCCGGGCAGGAAACCCAATCTCTCCCCTGCTTCCACTGCAGGCCGTGTCAAGATGATACGATTGACAGTTCTGGCACGAAAGGCAGCAACAGCCGCAGCCACCGCAAGATAAGTTTTACCTGTACCTGCAGGGCCAACGCCCAGGGTAACTGTATGCTTAGAGATGGCTTTCATATATTGTTGTTGGCCAACCGTTTTCGCTTTGATGGGTTTACCCTTTGCGGTAATGCACACAACATCCTTCGCCATCTGGGAAACATAATCATCGTTACCCTCTTGTACAAGGGTAATCAGATAGCGGACACGCTGTTCGTCGATGACCTCTCCTTTTGCAGCAAGGGCAAGCAAACCTTCCAGTGTACGCACCGCCTTATCAACCGGCTCTTCCTCACCGCTGACACGCAAATCCGTACCGCGATTTACAATGCTCACGCCCAATGCATCTTCGATCCGCTTGATATTCTCATCAAAAGAACCGAAAACGGCAATCAGGTCTTCTACGCGATCTGAATTTACAATTCTCTCAATCATCTGGTCCATCCTTTAATATCGTTTGTTCATATTTAACCTGTCCGATCATCTCAATACAGGCGTAGTGTCCATAAAGATACGAAGCACCGTCAACAGTTTCTGTATTCGCCTTTTCTGAAACAATCTGCCCGGCGATCATTACCCCGCGAAGATAGCCTCTCGCAAAAGAAAACAGCCATTGATCGTCCTCTGCTGCCGGAGTATATCCATCGCTGCCATAAGTATAAACCGTTTCCTTAACAAGTACAATTGGCAGACGATAGCCACCCGACAAACACAAATACTCTTCCGAATATATTTTAGCACAACTTGTACCCAAAATTCCACTATCATTCGTTAATTTTATCAACTATTGTCCGAATCGGAGGCTATAGGATGTCTTTTGCGTCTTCAACTCCCCCCGAACCGTTGCGGGCACCGGCGCAATGACCTCTATATCATGGGAAGTAAGCGCACGGATCTCCGCTTCCGCCTTTGTCGCCTGCACAAAAATTCCGAGGTCAGTATAACCCGAGACCAAGGTCTGCCCCGCTTTTACCGCCTGTCCAACTGTGCATAGCGAATTGCCTTGCCGGACGGTGCAGGATTGAATGATACCATCTCTAAGCGCAACGATACTGCTGACCTGCTTCGTTTGTTCCGTATGTCCATCAGTAAGACTCTTTTCTATAACAGAAATAACAGCCGTGCAGCCGGAGGTGTTGATGCCGGCCCATTGTAGTTGTGGAATTTTCTGCAACAGTGCGTTCTTCATTTTTTCGCTTCGGATCTGTCGCCTGGATGCACCGAATCCAATGCCACACTCTACGGCAGCTTCAATAATTTGATTAGTCGGAACGGAAACATTTCCCTCGACATCCACAAAGAGGATTCTTGTGGGCACAAATGAAAATAACAGTAACAATAACAACAGGAACGCGATCAAAACCGGTCGTTTCTTTAATCCCGACACTGTCCAATATGCGCCGCTTTTTCTTTTAATTTTAACCGATGTACCTTGTTTTTCGGCAATCTGGCAAAGTTCTTTATAACCATCTTCCATCACCGAGAATTGCAAAACAAGGTCATCGCAATACTCGATATCCATAATTTCGATTCCATGACTTGTCAGAGCATTGAGGAAAGAAGCCGTATCAGCACTGGTAATCTCCAGCCTGTACCTGCCGGATATGCGTTTATATCTTTTCATTGACCGTCCTCCATTGGACGAATAGATCCGATCCGTCCGAATATGACAAGTTGTTCTGCATTTAACTGAATTAGCCGAAGATTTTCGCCATTTACGATAAGCCTTCCGTACTCCACTTTTACTTGAATTTCTTCTAAAGAATACGCTATGACCCCCATATGGTTCTCAATTAAGACACGATTCAGGCCGGTTAACTCCACCAGCGGTTTTTTGAAAAGCAGTAATGTCTTTTTCTCAGCAAATCGCGAAACAAGCCGTGATCTCATACATATGCCCCCTTTTGGGAAAGTGTATGAATCGTCCGTTATGATTTGAACCGACTCAACATAGTTTCTTATGAGGTGATACTGTGAAAAGCAGAAAGCAATATGTTTACGCAGCATTGGCAGGTGTGTGTTTATTGGCAATCATACTGGACGGAAGGACGGCGCTGCATGGTGCGAACATTGGAATCGACCTTTGTGTGCGCACGGTAATTCCCTCGTTGTTCCCGTTTTTTATTCTGTCCGGAATTTTGAGCAATGCGATCATTGGAAAAAACATGCCGTTCATTCGCCCGATTGGGAGATTATGCGGTATCCCTTCCGGTTCAGAATCGTTGCTTATTTTGGGATTTATTACCGGGTATCCTGTTGGCGCGCAACTGGTTGCACAGGGCTACAAGAACGGAAACCTATCCTATCAATCAGCAAAACGAATGGTTGTATTCTGTAATCACGCAGGCCCGGCGTTTATATTTGGGATCCTGTCATCCATGTTTTCTCGCCCATACATCAGTTGGATCCTGTGGTCAATTCAAATTCTATCCGGCCTACTGATTGGATGTCTCCTTCCGGAAAAAGATACATCAGGCTGTAAACCGGCAAGTACCGATGCAATATCCATACAAAAGGCGATGGAAAAGGCGATCAAAACAATTGGGACCGTCTGCGGATGGGTGATTGCGTTCAGAATACTGCTTTCCTTTTGCGACAAATGGTTTCTGTGGCGATTTTCAACAGATGTACAGGTGTTGATATCCGGTCTGCTGGAGTTATCAAACGGCTGCATCCGTTTGTCAGAAATAGCAAATGAAGGGCAGCGATTTATTCTTTCGAGTATTTTAATATCTGCCGGCGGTCTTTGCGTTACCATGCAGACTATGTCTGTGGCGCAAAGCGTTTTTTCATCCAAATATTTCCTGGGAAAAGGTTTGCAAACTGTATTTTCAGCAAATTTCAGTTGTATCGCCGCTACTGTTTTGTTTCCCGACTACCAAGCCAATTGCGGATCGATACAGATCATAGGATCAATGGGAATCGGTACCATTTTGCTTGTCTTTCTGTTGCTTAGAAAAAAATATGTAGCATTTCAAAAAAAATTGATGTATAATGCAAGCAGAAACTGATTCAAAAGGAGATGCCTATGCTGTTTCGTAAAAAAATTCAGCGTTTCTGCAGTTATTGCCAAAATGGCACTGCTATGGAAAACGAGCAAATTCTGTGTGCAAAGAAAGGCATCGTGTCGTCAGATCACAGTTGTCGCAAGTTTGAATACAATCCATGTAAGCGCATTCCGCCTAAGATGAAAGCCTTAGATACAGAAAAATATGAAGATATTGATTTTTCATTATAACTAAAAACACCGGCTATGGCGCGCAGCCATCAGCCGGTATTTTTTATTGGATCATATTCAAAAAATCGTCTTCAGACAGGATCGGGATCCCCAGTTCCCTTGCCTTGCGTTCTTTGGAACCGGCATTCTCTCCTACCACTACATAACTGGTCTTTTTGGAAACGGAGCCTGCTGCCTTGCCGCCAAAGAGTTCGATCTTTTCTGTGGCCTCATCCCTTGTGAATTTACTGAGTGCACCGGTAAGAACAAAAGTCATTCCGGCAAAGCGGTTGTCGGTAACTACACGTGTGGTTTCAAAATTCAGACCTGCATTGCGCAATTTTTCGATCATTTCAATTGATTGGCTTTGTTTGAACCACTGGTAAATGGATTCAGCAGTTACAGCACCGATATCTTCCACCTCTGTCAGTTCCTCTACCGTTGCCGCCATCAGAGCGTCTAGTGTTCCAAAGTGGCTTGCCAATGTTTTACCGGTCTTAGCGCCAACCTGGCGAATGCCAAGGGCATAAATCAATTGGCTTAAGTCCTGCTTTTTGCTGTTTTCGATAGATTGCAGTAATTTTTTTGCAGCTGTATCGCCCTTTTGCCACAGTAGTTTCAAATCGTCTATGGACAGATAGTAAATATCTGCAGCAGACTGCAGCAAATTTCTTTCGATCAAAGCGTCCACGATTGCAGAACCAAAACCCTCAATGTCCATAGCATCACGGCTGACAAAATGGGCAATATTTCTGGATAGTTGCGCAGGGCAGGATGCACCTGTACAACGCAGGAATGCACCGTCATCGTCCCGTTTTGTGGGAGCGCCGCAAATGGGACAGATGCTAGGCAAGGTGTAAGGCACTGTACCGTCAGGTCGTTTGGAAAAGTCGACCTCAAGAATTTCAGGAATGATCTCACCCGCTTTGCGGATCTGCACAGTGTCACCAATGCGAATATCCCGCTCAGAAATAAAGTCCTGATTGTGGAGCGTCGCATTTGTTACGGTCGTTCCTGCCAGGCGTACGGGCCTGACAACGGCTTTTGGTGTCAGTACACCGGTTCTGCCAACTTGAACCACAATATCTTCCACAACGGTGGGCTTAATTTCGGGTGGGTATTTATAAGCAACAGCCCATCTGGGGAACTTTGCGGTCGTGCCAAGGCGCTCCCGCAAAGAAAGATCATTTGCTTTGATCACAGCACCGTCAATATCGCAGGTCAGTTCCTCTCGATTTTCGTTGATCGCCATAACCTGCTGGTTAATTGAATCAGCAGATGTATGAACAGACCAGGGAATTACCTTAAATTGTAATTTCTTCAGATATTCAAGGGAGTCGGCGTGGGTGTTGAACGTAATACCCTCGGCCAACTGCACATTGAATACCAAAATATCGAGTCCACGCTTAGCGGCAATTTTCGGATCTAATTGTCGCAATGAACCCGCTGCGGCATTTCTCGGATTGGCAAACAGCGGCTTGCCTTCCGCTTCCTGCGCGGCGTTTAACTTCTCAAAATTCTTCTTAGGCATAAACACTTCGCCGCGAACGATCAATCTTTTGGGCGCATTGGGAATGGTCATAGGCACAGAGTAAATGGTCTTCAGATTCTCTGTAACATCCTCACCTACCACGCCGTCGCCACGGGTCGCGCCATAGACAAAGTTACCATCCTGATATTCCAAAGAAACGGAAAGGCCGTCGATCTTCGGCTCAACAGTAAAGGCAGTTCCCGGATTTTCCGCAAAAATCTTCTCCAAGAAATAATCCAATTCCTCCAAGGAGAAAACATCCTGCAAACTCATAAGGGGTACAGGGTGGGTGATTTTCTGAAATTTACTCACCGCTTCGCCGCCCACACGCTTTGTCGGGGAATCCGGCAAAGCGTACTGCGGGTATTCCGCTTCCAGTTTTTCCAATTCCCGAAGGAGCATATCGTATTCAAAATCCGGCATTTTGGGATCGTCCAGCACATAATACTGATAGTTTGCCTGATTCAGTTGCGCTGTCAAATCAACTATTCTCTGTCTCATAAAACCCTCCGGTCTTAAAATAGGTGTCGGGAACTTCTCCCACAATAATGGTTTCCGCAACAATCACCTGACTGGAAACTGTAAAACTATCCGTTTGCCCCAGTACAAGAACCGTCACATCCACACTGACGTGCATATTGATCTGCTGTAGTGTTTGGTTGATGCCAGCCTCAGAAAAATGACTGGAAAAAGATGCATCCGAATTACGTATCGATAAGATCTCCACAGGAATATCCGGACCCCGTCCGGCTAAAAACTCAGGCAAGATCAAACTACCCAGCGGTATTCCCAAAGCATCTGTACTTAATGCAAGGATCTCATCATTGATCAGATTGAGAATGTCGGTTTTCAACCGGTTGACTTCGCTCATATTGGTCTTCAGAGCCGTGATCCGACCATCTAAATCCTTCTCAAAATACACCATCCGATCGTATTGAATATTGCCCTTCTCAATTTGGCAGTCAATCGCGTCATTGATCAAATCCGATGTGGCGTTTATAACCTGCGTTTCCGCAAGAGACCGGATAGAGTCGCTATACTTGATACGAAATAAAACAAGAACCAGTATGGCAACCACCAGCAATATGATACATGCCCGCAATATTTTTCCAATTCTCCCCATTCTATACGCCCCCGTGGGAGTATATGATCGGGTTAATAGAAATATTACAACTTTTTCAGATGGGCAGATGCCGTTTTCGCCATCAGTTTCTTGGTCCCGATCTGGTCGAATGCGATTTCAAGCAGCGCATCGCCGCCCATTTTCATAACGCTCAGTACAAGACCTCTACCGAATGCCGTATGCAGCACCATATCGCCCTTATTCAGTTCCAGATAACCGGAAGGCGTAGTGGTTGTCGAATAGGCGCTCTTATAAGAGGTGGTCTTTTGGGGTGATGGTGTGCTGCTATATGCGGCAGTGCGTACCTCAGAACGAGTGGCATAAGGCGTGTGATAACCGCCCTTTCTGACCATTGTGTTCTCAGGTATCTCTCTTAAGAAACGGGACGGCAGCGCCGCATTGGTTCGGCCGTAAAGCATACGCTGCTTGGCATATGTGATCGTCAGATCCTTCTTCGCTCTTGTGATGGCAACATAGCACAGACGACGCTCTTCCTCCATCTCTTCCCTATCACCGATGGCCCGCATTCCGGGGAACAAACCGTCTTCAAATCCAACAAGAAATACATTGGGAAATTCCAGACCCTTGGCAGAGTGCATAGTCATCATAACCACCGCATCGTCACTGTCGTTATACTCCTCCAGATCGGTATACAGGGCAATTTCTTCCAAAAAACCTGCCAATGTGGGATTGGGGTTATTCTGTTCAAAGGCCAGAATGCTGGATTTTAACTCTCGAATATTCTCAAGCCGGGTCTTGTTTTCTTCTGTTGGCTTGCTTTCAAGCAATTCCACGTAGCCTGTCCGCAGGATCAGTTGTTCATAAAACTCGGACAGCGTCATATTGCCATCATCAAGCAATTGGGCCAATTCCTCAATCAGAACGGTAAACTGCATCAGTTTGCCTGCCGCTTTTTCCAGCGGGCCGTAGGAATAAGGGTCAGAAACCACACTGTAAAGGGGCAGTTCAGCCGCTTGCGCCAACCTGTCAGCAATTTCAATGGTTTTTGCGCCCAAACCACGGGGCGGATTGTTGATGATCCGATGTAAGCGCAGATCGTCCGTCCGGTTATTGATCACGCACAGATACGCCAGCATATCCTTGATTTCTGCCCGGTCAAAGAATCGCATACCGCCAACCACTCTGTAAGGGATGCCGTTTCGCTTGAATGCAAATTCTAGGGCATTGGATTGGGCGTTTGTCCGGTACAAAACCGCGTAATTCTTAAAGTTTTGACCTTTTGATGTGGTGATGATCTGACCGGCAACATAATTGGCTTCCGCGCCCTCATCATTCGCTTCATAGACGGTTATGGGTTTGCCCTCACCGTTTGCGGTCCACAGGCGCTTGCCCTTTCTGCCAATATTGTTGCTGATCACAGCATTTGCTGCATTCAGGATCGCCTGTGTGGAACGGTAGTTCTGCTCAAGCCGGATCACACGGGAACCACGATATTGCTTTTCAAAATTCAGAATGTTTTCAATAGATGCCCCACGGAATCTGTAAATACTTTGGTCGTCATCACCAACGACGCAGACATTTTCATAGCCGCCTGCCAGCATAGATGTGAGCAGATACTGCATATGGTTGGTATCCTGATACTCATCGACCAAAACATAGCGGAACTTCTTTTGATAATAGGTACGTACATCCTCGTGGTTTTGCAACAGCAGAACCGTCTGGAAGATAATATCATCAAAGTCCAGCGCGTTGTTTTCCTTTAATTTTGCCTGATACTTCTGATATGCACGGGCAATATGCAGTTGCTGAAAGTCGCTGCCGGACTCTGCCAATGACAACATCTCCGACGCGGACACCATATTGTCCTTTTGGCGGCTGATCGCAGTCAGCACATACTTTGCAGGAAATGTCTTATCATCCAGACCCATATCCTTAATGATGTCCTTCATTATGCGCTCAGAATCGGCAGTATCATAAATGGTGAAATTGCTTGTGTAGCCCAGACGTTCAATATCCTTACGCAAAATCCGGCAGCAGGCAGAGTGAAAGGTCATGGCCCACACATCTTGTCCTTCCGGGCCAAGCATCGTTGTCAGGCGCTCTTTCAATTCATTGGCCGCCTTATTGGTAAAGGTAATGGCAATAATATTCCAAGGCGAAACCGGATCAAGTGCGCAAAGATAGTCCGCACGGATGCGGTCTGATTCTGTGATCGGCTCTTGCAGAGATTCCAAAAACGCGATATCATCCTCGGTTACCGTGTCGGGCACATCCGTTGCATCACTGCCCCGTCCAAAACGAATAAGGTTTGCAATTCTGTTGATCAGAACGGTGGTCTTGCCGCTGCCTGCGCCTGCAAGAAGTAATAATGGACCTTCCGTTGTGGCAACAGCCTCCAACTGCATTGGATTTAATCTGGAAAAATTACCGCATATATAGCGCCGTCTTGCCGCAACAAAACGGTTTAACATCATTTCAGTCATAAGTACACCTGTCTTTTATAAAGATATACTTATTTTACTGCATTTTTCGTCAAAGGTAAAGCACAAAATGTGGTTTAACCCATCAACTCCCGCAATTTTTCCAACGCCCTCTTCTCAATTCGCGACACCTGCACCTGGCTGACATTCAGAACCGTTGATACCCTCTGCTGGGTAAGGCCGTGAAAATACCGCATCTTTATCACAACTGCTTCCCGCTCCGGCAATTGTTCAATGGCTTGATGCAGCGCCATTTGCTCCAAAAATGCGTCTTCCGATTGGGTATCGGTCAAGATATTTTCAAGGGTAAAACCATCTTCACCACTGACCTGATGTATGGATTCTACACACGCAGTTGCGCTTTCCGCAACGGCAATATCTTCAAAAGAAAGACCCGTTTTCTCTGCAATTTCGCTGATCGTGGGTTCTCTGGACAACGAAACTGTTAACTGGTTTCTCACCGCTTTAATAGTTGCGGCTCGTTCTTTTATGCCCCGGGACACTTTCACCGCGCCGTCATCCCGCAAAAATCTTCGGATCTCTCCGGCGATCTTTGGAACGGCATAGGTAGAAAACTGCGTACCAAAATTCAAATCAAAGCCGTCTACTGCCTTCAAAAAACCAAGGCAGGCCAGTTGATACATATCGTCAGCCTCGGCACCACGGCCAAGAAATCGCTTTGTGACCGACCATATCAGTCCGCTGTTTTCGGTAATCAACATTTCTCTGGCCTGCATATCCCCCGCCTGGCTTTTGGCTATCAATTCCTCGACCTTGCTCATTTTCTCCGTTGCAGCACTCTGCGCATATGTACGGTCGTGCCTTTTCCCGGTTTTGATTTCACAGAGAAACTGGACATAAAACTCTCCATTATAGTAAAGCCCATACCGCTTCTGTCAGCACCGCCGGTGGTAAACATTGGGGTTCTGGCCTTCTCCAGATTTTCAATGCCGATGCCCTTGTCCTTAATGACAATATCCAGTGTATTGTTCTTAAGGATACGACATCGAATGGTAATCGTGCCCAGTTGTCCGGGATAGGCATGGACGATGCAATTTGTAACCGCTTCGGAAACCGCTGTGCGAATATCGCCCAATTCCTCCAAAGTGGGATCCATCTGCGCTGCAAAGCAGGCCACCGCTGAACGCGCAAACCCTTCGTTTGTGGATTTACTGGGAAATTCCAGCGTCATATAGTTGTCAAATTTCATTTTATCTCCTCCTTGATCTTCACAAGTTTATCAATACCGGATGTTCGGAACACCTTCATAGGTTGGGCATTCAAGCCGGATAATTCCAGGTGGCCGTCCAATCTTGTCATACTTCGCAAAGTATTGATCACCACCGCGATCCCTGACGAGTCCATAAATGACACATCCTGAAAATCCAATATGCATAATTTAGGCGAATAGGCCTCAATTTTCGATGCGATCGACTGAATATAATTCTTTGCGCAGTGATGATCGATTTCACCTGATAGCGCCACAGTTAAAGTTCCGTCTTGCAGATAACTTGTTAAGTGCATTTAATCTCCTCCTTGATAGAATCAATCATAATATAATCTTTTCACTTAATTTTTTTCGTCGGAATTAGGTGCAAAAATTAGCGCGCAAACAAATTGTTTGCCGCCATTAGAAAAATATATAATAATTGACATTTTATTGCAGAAAATCTATAATAGATTCAGCGTGCATAGGAAGTTGCATGCTGTTTTTGTATAATGGATACGCATATGAGGAGGAATAGGCCGTGCGTTTTATCATAACCCTTTGGATTGCTAAACTGACCGCCTTTGCCGTGAATCTGCTGGATAAAAAAAGAGGCAGCAATTATTCGGGAAAGATCGCAGTCAAGTTGATGCCTAACTTTATTGCAAAATTTAAAAGCATTGATTATAACAAGGTCTATTTTATTTCCGGCACCAACGGTAAATCCACCACGACCAATTTGCTTGCCCATACCCTTATTTCTGCTGGCAAACGTGTCGCCTGCAACACAGAAGGCGCCAATATGATGGGCGGAGTCGCAACCACGCTGATCAAGAACTCTACCCTATCAGGCAGGTTCAATAAAGAATTCTTAGTTCTTGAAATTGACGAGCGCAGTTTTCCCGGCATTGTAAAACTGCTCCCAGGCAAAAATCTTGCGCTTACCAATCTGCAAAAAGACCAGGTTCAACGAAACGGCGATCCGGATTTTATCCTGCGAAAATTTAAAAATGCCATCGAATGTGGTATGACGCTGTTTCTGAACAACGAAGAACCCCGCAGCAGAAGTCTTGAAAACTGCGCAGACAATGTGGTTTATTTCAGCGTCTTGCAAAATGAAAAGAGTTATCAAACCGATGATCCTTACGCCGTAACACTCCCCTGTCCCAAGTGTTTTCACCCCATTGCCTACGACAACTATAACCTTGCCAATATTGGACAATTTCATTGCACAAGATGCGATTATGCATCCAAAGCCGATGCAGATGTGGTGATTTCCAACATAAACTTCAATGAGAACACCTTCGTTAGCGGTGATAAGGTATGGAATGTACCTTACACAATGCCTTTTTATATCTACAACTTCGCCATGTGCATTGCAATCGGACGTATTATCGGTCTGACAGATGCGGAATTGCAGAAAGGTTTTGCAAGTTTTGTGAATCCTGCCGCCCATATGGATGTGATTCATTTCCGCGGCAAAGAGATTCATTATCTTCGCGGAAAACAAGAAAACCCGGAAGCGCTCCAATCCCAACTGGATATGATCGCCGCAGACAAACGGCAAAAAGCGGTCTATGTGGGTATGTATCAAATTACAGACTTCTACCCCTACTATGGCGGCAGTTTCTATCTGTTTGACTGCGATTTTGAAAGCGTTGTAAAGAGCAATGTGACGCATTATGTTGCATTTTCCACAACTGTTGCCAACGATATTGCCAGCCGTATGATCCTGGCCGGCGCGGACAAGGACCGTGTCAGTGTGTTTGACACCAATCATATCCCCACCATATTCTCGGAACTGGACACCATCGAAGCAGATGTGATCTATATTCTTACGAACACAAAACACGCCCCTGAAATCAAGGAATACTTCAAGCAAGGAGGTGGTGTAAATGCATAAGATCTCTGTTGGCTGGGTGTATCCCAACCTTCTGAATCTCCACGGTGAGCGCGGAAGTGTGCAGGTCCTTGTGGAAATCGGCAAGCAACTGGATATTGATGTAGAAATCGTTCGTATTGAGGATTTTGACGATCCGATCCCCTTTGATTCCCTGGATCTTCTGATGTTCCTGCCCGGTGAGATCATAACGCTCAGCCACATCATTCCTGCCCTGCAGTCCGATGCATTGCACAACTATTTGGAACAGGGCGGTTATGCCCTTGCCCTTGGCACATCGGGACTTATGTTCGGTAAGTCCATTTTACGGGAAGACGGCACGACAGTTTCCGGCTTGGGTTATTTGGATATGACCGCAAAGGAACGAAAATTTGTATTTGGCGATGACTACCATATCCGTATTAATGAAAGCGGTATGGAACTGGCTGGCGCCCAAATTCAAATGGCCGATGTAGATGCAGCAAACCCCCTTGCCACTGTCATTTACGGTATGGGCAACAACAATACGGGCGCAGAAGGCGCAAGATGGAACAATTTGATCTACACCAACTGTACCGGCCCGCTTTTTGTAAAAAACCCCTGGTTTGCCGAAGAAATCCTTAAGGGTATTATGATAAAAAAAGGCATCCAAATCACCGCTACCGGCAATCACACGATTGCAAAGAATGCATTCGACGCAACACTTACTTTTATCCAAAACAAACCTAAAAAATAAGAAATGCGCCGTCCTTACAAGGACGGCGCAAACTATTTTATTCTCCGTGAAGTCGTCTCTTTCTTGGCAGATCTGTAGGCTCAAAACTAAGTGCCATTCCCTGCTCCAATCCGGCAACACCGCTTAAAACATTTTTGTCTTCACCGCGGCACACAGGGCAATTACAACGGGATTCGTAATGTTCAGGCTCTGTGTATGTTGTGATCACGCCCTCAAAGTTACGAAGGATCACTTTTCTGGGTGTCTGGCTCAAAATATAGTTGGGCATAACGGGCACTTTACCACCGCCGCCCGGCGCATCTACAACAAATGTAGGTACGCAGTAACCACTTGTATGGCCGCGCAAGCCTTCAATGATCTCAATGCCCTTGCTTACTGGGGTGCGGAAATGGGAAAGTCCAAGGCTTAAATCGCACACATAGATGTAGTACGGTCTGACACGTATCTTCACCAAACCGTTCACCAGTTTGCGCATAACATGAACGCAATCGTTGATACCTGCCAGCAATACGCTTTGGTTCCCAAGGGGAATGCCGGCATCAGCGAGTCTTGCGCAGGCAGCAGCGGATTCCGGTGTGATCTCATTGGGATGATTGAAGTGAACATTGACCCAAATGGGATGATACTTCTTCAACATATCACACAACTGTTGGGTGATTCGCTGGGGCATAACCACAGGCGTCCGCGTTCCAAGGCGAATGATCTCAACGTGCTCAATCTTTCGCAGAGAGGAAATGATGTATTCCAACATCTCATCACTCTGCATAAACACATCGCCGCCGGAAACCAACACATCCCTCACTTCATCGTGCTGACGAATGTATTCAATGCACGCGTCAATCTGCTCTTTGGGCATAGAATTATCTGTCTGACCGACAAAACGGCGGCGGGTGCAGTGCCGGCAGTAAGAAGCGCAGCGGTCAGTGATCAAAAACAGAACGCGGTCCGGATATCTGTGGGTAAGACCCTTAACGGGAGAATCCGTGTCCTCGTGCAGAGAGTCAGCAGACTCTTCCGGGGCGAAATACAATTCCTCGGCAGAGGGAATACACTGCAAACGAATGGGGTCGCGAGGGTCATCCAGATCGATCAAAGACAGATAATAAGGGGTAACTGCCATACGGAAGGTCTTCAGGCACTGTTCAATGCCCTTCTCATCTTCTTCAGACAGAGTAATATATTTTTTCAGTTCGCTCAGCGTTGTTACGCTGTTTTTTGCCTGCCATTTCCAGTCGT
>JAFQDY010000033.1 GCA_017399325.1 Oscillospiraceae bacterium | reverse complement strand
TTTCCATAATAGATGATGGGGGCGCATGCGCCCCCAATTTTGCAGGCAATCAGATTGCCATCAGTTCCTTTTCCTTTGCTTCCAAGGCAACGTCTACCTTCTTGATGAACTTATCCAGCAGATCCTGCAGATCTTTTTCTGCCTTCTTCTGCTCGTCCTCGGTGATCTCGTTGTTCTTTTTCAGTTTCTTTACATAATCCATACCGTCGCGGCGGATATTACGCATAGCAACCTTTGCATCCTCAGCGTATTTCTTGACCTGCTTGGTCAGTTCTTTACGGCGCTCCTCTGTCAGTTGGGGGAAGATCAGGCGGAGAACACGGCCGTCATTTTGGGGGTTGATACCCAGTTCGCTGGACTGGATCGCTTTCTGAATATCCTTCAAAAGGTTGGTATCCCAGGGCTGTACCACAAGAGTGCGGGCATCGGGGCTTGAGATGGAAGCCACACCGTTGAGGGGTGTCTCCTGTCCATAGTATTCCACTTTGATACGGTCAAGAACCTTGGGGTTGGCGCGGCCTGCGCGAACAGCATCAAATTCCTCTGCCAGATGCACCAGGGTCTTATCCATTTTATTGCTGAATTCGTTAAAATCTACACGCATTGTTTAATCCTCCTCAAAACTTGTTTTCACGGTTGTTCCGATATTTTCACCGCACACCACACGCACGATGCTGTTTTCCTCTGCAAGGCCGAAGCAAACCAAGGTCATATCGTTGTCCATCGCCAATGTCATAGCGGTGGAGTCGGTTGCCTTCAGATGCTTGGCAAGGACCTCATCGTAGGTCAGTTTGCTGTAACGCACAGCATTGGGGTCTTTATTGGGATCGGCAGAATAGATCGCGTCCACATTCTTTGCCATCAGGATCGCATCTGCCTCGATCTCCACACCGCGAAGCACAACGCCTGTGTCTGTGGAGAAGTAGGGATTGCCTGTGCCTGCCGCAAAGATCACCACTTTGCCTTCGTTTAAGTAACGGTCTGCGGTGTCCCGGGTGAAGTACTCACAGAATTTGTGCATCTCCACTGCCGACAAAACTCTTGCGTCTAAACCGTGCTTTTCCAAAGCATCAGCAACAGCGATAGAGTTCATCACTGTTCCCAGCATACCCATATCATCTGCGTGGGAACGCTGCATTTTATCAGCGCCGTCTTTTACGCCGCGCCAGAAATTGCCCGCGCCAACCATAAGACCCACTTGCACGCCCATATCCACACATTCTTTGATGGCGGCGCACACAGAATTGATCACATCAAAATCAAGACCGCGATGGGCCTCACCGGCAAGCGCCTCTCCGCTGACTTTCAGCATTACGCGCTTGTATTTGATTTCAGGCATTGCCTATCCCTCCTATCTTATCTTCCTCTATTTTAATATAAGACAGGCAAATTGACAACTAAAATTTCTAAAATTTACGGATTTGTTTTCCCTATTTTTACATTTTCTACATTTTGTAAAAAATCATTCCTGAAAATACCGTTTCTTTTCTTCTTTCCAGTTGCAAAAAAAGCGCAAATGGGTTATAATATTTCCAAATTTTCCAACAGAGAGGATGCTTAAGATGGCTGAAATCACCGAGAGCAAAAATTTCATCCACGCCTTTATTGACGAAGATATTGCAGAGGGCGGCCGCTATGCCGGTCAGACGGTTCACACCCGCTTCCCCCCCGAGCCCAATGGCTATCTGCATATCGGCCACTGCAAGGCTTTGATCATCGACTTCGGCACTGCCGAGAAGTATAACGGTCTGTGCAATCTGCGTATGGACGACACCAACCCCACCAAGGAAGATGTGGAGTTTGTAGAGGCCATCAAGGAAGATATTCGCTGGCTTGGCTTTGACTGGGGTGATCGGTTCTTCTACGGTTCTGATTACTTCGAAAAAGACTATGAATACGCCGTTGAACTGATCAAAAAAGGCCTGGCTTATGTCTGCGAACTGACCCCGGAAGAGTTTAAAGAACGCCGGGGCGATCTGAACACCCCCGCCACTTCCCCCTATCGCGACCGTCCCATCGAGGAAAGTCTGGACCTGTTTGCCCGGATGCGGGCCGGTGAGTTTGAGGACAACCGCTACACCCTGCGGGCCAAGATCGATCTGGCTTCCGGCAATTTCAATATGCGTGACCCGGTCATCTACCGGATCCGCCATATGCACCATCACCGTCAGGGCGATAAGTGGTGCATTTACCCCATGTATGACTTTGCTCATCCCATTCAGGACGCGCTGGAGGGCATTACCCACTCCCTTTGTTCTTTGGAATTTGAAAACCACAGACCTCTGTATAACTGGGTCGTTGAGAATGTATCCGTTCCTCACACACCCCGGCAGATCGAATTTGCAAGACTGGGCATCGACCACACAGTTCTTTCCAAGCGGAAACTCCGCCAGTTGGTGGAAGAGGGCCGTGTATCCGGTTGGGACGACCCCCGTATGCCCACTTTGTGCGGTCTGCGTCGTCGTGGCTATACCCCTGCATCCATTCGCAATTTCTGCGACAGGGTTGGCGTAGCAAAATCTCCCAACACCATTGAGTTCGCATTTTTGGAGCACTGCCTGCGTGAGGATCTGAATGAGACTGCACAGCGTGTTATGGCTGTTATTAAGCCTGTAAAACTGACCATCACCAACTATCCCGAAGGTCAATCCGAAGAATTTGAGATCGAAAACAATCCCAACAAGCCGGAGGATGGCACCCGCAAGGTCTCCTTCTCACGAAATCTGTGGATCGAAGCGGACGACTTCCTGCAGGAGCCCGTTCCCAAGTATAAGCGGTTGTATCCGGAAGGTCCGGAGTGCCGTTTGAAGGGCGCTTATGTGATCAAGTGCACCGGCTGCGTTACCGACGAAAACGGCAATGTGACGGAAGTGTTGGCCACTTATGACCCCGAATCCCGCGGCGGCGACCCTGCCGACGGCCGGAAGATCAAGGGCGCTACCATTCACTGGGTTGACGCTGAGACCTGCTGCGACGCAGAAGTCCGGCAGTACAGCAATCTGTTCGACGATGCCGATCCCGATGCCGCAGGCAAAGATTTCATTTCCTGTCTGAATCCCAATTCTCTGGAAATCTTAACCGGTTGTAAAGTAGAAGCAAGCCTACGCGATGCAAAAGCACCTGCCTCTTATCAGTTCATGCGGCTCGGCTATTTCTGCCCGGACTCCAAGGATTCTGCCCCCGAACATTTGGTATTTAACCGTTCCGTCAGTTTGAAAGACAGTTTCAAGCCCGGTAAATAAAAGTTACATCCCGAACCAAAAAGGTTCGGGATGTTTTTTATTTCTTATCTTTCATTTGGGCCTGCAAGTGCATAGACAAAACCGCCAAAGAGGTCGCCATATTTTCATTTTGCACCAAAATGTTTTCGGGCACATCCAAATGGACAGGAGCAAATGTCCAAATTGCCTTGATGCCGCAATCGATCATCTTATTGCATACCTGCTGTGCGCTGGCTGCGGGCACTGTTATAATTCCCATCAGGATTTTGTTCTCCCGGCAGAAATCTTTCAGATCGCTCATGGGAAGCAACGGCTTGCCGTCAACTTCTTTCGGTTTGGTAATATTGGCATCAAATGCAGCCAATATATTCAGGCCATAGGCATCAAAGCCGCTGTAGCCAAGCAGGGCCTGCCCTAATTTGCCTGCGCCTACCAAAATTGCATCGGTGGTGTTGTCGTATCCCAAGAACTGACTGATATCTTCAATCAAACGTTCCCGCAAGTAGCCGATCTTAGGCCGACCGCCATCGGAGACCTGCGCCAGATCCTTACGCACCTGCACCTCGCCCATACCGAGGGCATTGGCCAATGCCGTTGCAGATATATAGGTTGCAGCGTCCTTGGGCAAACTATTCAAATAGTTAAGGTACGTGGGCAGACGCTTCAATACGGACTTGGATATTTCCTTGCGCTCCATAACCATCCATCCTTTTTGCTATATTTATATCGATATGTTTCTGTATCGATTGTAGCACGGGATCGCAGGATTTTCAAGTTAATTTTACACACAACTGGTCTGGCGGAGTAATTCTTTCCTGAGTTTCAGCATAATTCGCTTTTCCAATCGGGAGATATAAGACTGGGAAATGCCCATATATTGAGCCACCTCTTTTTGGGTCAGTTCCTGTCTGCCGTGAAGTCCAAAGCGCATTTCCACGATCTCCCGTTCTCTGTCAGGCAGTTCCTGTACCGCTTGGCGCAGCACTTTTAAGTCAACATCGTCTTCCAAGGGCCTTAAGATCATATCCTCCTCTGTTCCCAGAATATCTGAAAGCAGCAGTTCGTTTCCGTCATAATCCATATTGATGGGTTCGTCCAGCGATACTTCCGCTTTCTGGGCGGAAATTTTCCGGATGTGCATCAAAATTTCATTCTCGATGCAACGGGAGGCGTATGTAGCAAGTTTGATATTTTTATCCCGGCGGTATGTAGCGATGGCCTTGATTAGTCCGATCGTGCCGATAGAGATCAGGTCTTCCAGATTCACGCCGGTATTCTCAAAACGGCGCGAAATGAACACCACCAGCCGAAGATTGTGTTCAATTAGCCTTTGCTTTGCGCTTTCGTCGCCCATTTCCAGCCCCAGGAGCGCCTGCTGCTCCTGCTCCCCTTTCAGCGGTGGCGGCAGCACATCTGCGCCGCCGATATAGTAGACACCGCCTGCCCGGACAAGTCCGAATTTTGTTAAGAAAGCCAGCCATTTTTTGTTCATACGATTCCTCCTGTCAACGCCTGATACACACCTTCCGAACCAAGCCCCTCCGGGGCAAAAGCCACCAATGAACTTCCCTGCCAGTTTCCTATTTTTACATTTCGCAATCTGAGCGCCAGCAAAAATCCTCTGCTTCCAACACTATTGTAAGGGATCAATTGCAACCCCGGAATCGCGCTTATGGATTCCACCGGATTGCGCAGTTGCTCACAGGTCAATCCTGTCAGTTTCTGCGCCGCTTCTGCACTTACGACCAACACCGGTTTTCCGGTGATCGGGTCGCGTAAGGTATTGCCTGTATCCTGCAACGCGGTTAATTGCAAGCGTTTTTCCCCCAAGGTCAGTTCCACAGGCACATAACTTGTCCCCACGATTCGACCCCCGAATCCAAGATAGGACAAAATCAGCAATATACCCGCAATTCCGATCGCACCCACTGCGCCGCCCTTGCCGATAGCCGACATTGCGCCACTTAGTGTAAAGGAAAGAAAGGCAAAAGTCAGTCCTTTACAAAATGCACCTGTATTCAGGCCATAGGCAATTACGGAAATAAACCCGAAACCGACCAATCGCCAAAAGAAATTTCCCAGGAAATAAAAGCCGGGAATCAGACAGCATCCTGCATAAAATCCGCCAAAAATTGCGGCAAACAAAGTTCGGCAAAAATTGGTCAGATGTCCTGTTAACCGGTCAGCGCACAGAAGCAGCAGGAAATTTACAAGCCCATTCATAACCGTCACCCAAACCAGATACACCATCCGCACCCCCTTGCCTTGTGGCTTTAGTATAGGACAGGTCACCGGAAAAATAAGTCGCTTGCAGCGGGGTATTTCCCTACAGTTTCCACCACTGCCCAGTTTCATTCTACCCGCAACTGGCGCAAAACAGAAAAAGCGGCAGCCGATTGCCACGGCTGCCGTTTCATTCTGTCGAGATATTTTTGATCACTTGGCGAATATTTTTTTCCGCCTTAAATCGGGGAACCATAATTTCATGGCCGCACCCCAGACATTTTAACCGAAAATCCGCGCCGGTTCGCAGTACTTTCCACTGTTTCGACCCGCAAGGATGCTCTTTTTTCATAACCAGTGTATCGCCCAAACAAATGTCCATACTATTCCCCCTT
>JAFQDY010000032.1 GCA_017399325.1 Oscillospiraceae bacterium | reverse complement strand
TGAAGGCGTTGTACATAGCCGGGAACTTGGCCTTCACATCCTCTTCGCCCAAGCCGACCATCTGGAATGCCTTGACCATAATTTCGGGGTCGTGGTTACGCACAGCGCCGGATGCGGTTTCGTAGCCGTTGACCACCAGATCGTACTGATCGGCATTGATGGCCAACAGTTTCTCGGTGTCGCCCTCGGCGTCCAACAGGGTCTGCATACCGCCCTGAGGCATGGAGAAGGGGTTGTGGCAGAATTCCAGTTCGCCGGACTCTTCGCCCATTTCGTACATAGGGAAGTCCACGATCCAGCACATGGCGTACTGCTCCTCGTCGAAATGGCCGGGGATGCGCTTGCCCATCATGGTGCGGATCACGCCTGCGGTCTTCTGGGCGGCGGTCTTCTTGCCGGCAGCCATACAGACGAAAGAACCGGGTTTCAGATTCAGTTTTGCGGTAAGGGCATCGGTGTAGTCTGTCAGGAACTTGGCAACGCCGCCGGTAAACTGGCCGTTTTCGTCCACCTTGATCCAGCAGGCCTTGTTGCCGGTCTGCACTTCCACATCGGCAAGCAGTTTGTCGATCCACTTGCGGCCCTCGGCGAAGTTATCCACCGCAACGGCCTTGACGGTTGCGTTCTGGAACGGGCCGAATTCACAACCGACCACTTCTGCGGTAACGTCTTGCACTTCCAGGTCGATACGCAGGTCGGGTTTGTCCGAGCCGTAGCGCTCCATAGCCTCATTGAAAGGAATGTGACGGAAAGGCGCGGCAGAAATTCTCTCGTACTTGCCGAACTTTTCGAACACAGGCCGCAGCACTTCTTCCAAAGTGGTCAGCACATCGTTCTGAGTGGCAAATGCCATTTCCATATCCAACTGATAGAACTCGCCGGGGGTGCGGTCAGCCCGGGCGTCTTCGTCGCGGAAGCAGGGCGCGATCTGGAAATACCGGTCAAAACCGGAAGTCATCAGCAGTTGCTTAAACTGCTGGGGCGCCTGGGGCAGCGCGTAGAACTTGCCGGGGTGATTTCTGGCAGGAACCAAAAAGTCACGGGCGCCTTCGGGAGAAGATGCGGTCAGAATAGGCGTGGTGATCTCCAAAAAGCCCTTCTCGGTCATAAGTTTACGCAGTTCCGCAACCACCTGACAACGCAGAATGATATTGGACTTGACCGCCGGATTCCGTAAGTCAAGATAGCGGTACTTCAGACGGACATTTTCGTCCGCCTCACGGCTTTTGTTGATCTCAAAAGGCAGGGCGTTGTGGATACACTTGCCCAGCACCTGAATGTCGGAAGGCACGACCTCGATCTCGCCGGTTGCCTGCTTGGGGTTCTTGCTCTCACGCTCCCGAACAATACCGGTAACGGAGATGGTGGACTCCTTGTTCAGACCCTTGATCACCTTCATCATATCCTCGGTCTCAATGACCACCTGGGTGGTGCCGTAGAAGTCGCGCAGAACGACGAACGCAAAGTTTGTGCCCACTTCCCGGACGTTTTCCATCCAGCCGACGATGGTCACCTGCTTGCCTGCGTCGGCAAGCCGCAACTGGCCGCAATTATGGGTTCTGGATTGCATCATATACAAAATCCCCTTGTCGTAAAAATTGATTGATTTATTTTCTCACAAAATCGCGGAAATGTCAATTATCTGTTATATTTTATGACAGGTCTTCCCGGTATCATTCCCCCAATTATCAAAATTTGCACAAATTTTAAGTTTCTTCACCTGCTTTTCTGCAATTTCTAAGAAAAGTTGAAATTTTTACAATTTTTGCATTGATTTTGCGGCAGTTTTGTCATACAATGGTTGTCAAGCGTCCGAAATGGCTGTCAGGAGGAAAAAAGCGTGCTGAACATCGTGCTGGTAGAGCCGGAAATCCCGCAAAACTGTGGCAATATTGCCCGCACTTGCGCCGCCACGGGCTGCAATCTGCACCTGATCCGTCCCCTGGGGTTCGACATTTCGGAAAAGGCTGTGAAACGGGCGGGCCTTGACTACTGGAATATGGTCAATGTGCGTGACTACGAAAATTTGGAGGACTTCTTCTCCAAAAATGATGTGCGCCAGATGTGGTGTCTGTCCACCAAAGCCCCCAGAAGTTACACCGAGGCCAAGTTTGAAGACGGCTGTTACCTGTTTTTCGGCAAGGAAACAAGGGGTCTGCCGGAGGATTTTCTTTCCGCGCATTATGATGCCTGCGTCAGAATTCCTATGCGCGCCGAGGCCCGCAGCCTGAACTTAAGCAACGCGGTAGCCATTACCGTATTTGAAGCCCTGCGCCAGTTGGATTTTCCCCACCTGCAGAATTTCGGAAAAATGAAACTGTAATTTAACCATTTATGGAGGAATGATTTATGAACTACAACAAGAAGTCCATCGAAGACATCCAGGTAGCCGGCAAGCGCGTTCTGTGCCGCTGTGATTTCAATGTCCCCACCAAGGACGGCAAAATCACTTCCGATAAGCGCATCGTTGCCGCTATGCCCACCATCGAGTATCTGGTCAAAAACGGCGCCAAAGTTATTCTCTGCTCCCATATGGGCAAGCCCAAGGGCGAGTGGAAGCCGGAACTGAGCCTGAAAGTGGTCGCTGACCGCCTCAGCGAACTGCTGGGCAAAGAGGTCATTATGGCTGCCGACGTGGCCGGTGAAGACGCCAAGGCAAAGGCCGCCGCATTGAAAGACGGCGATGTGATGCTGCTGGAAAACACCCGTTACATCAAGGGTGAGACCAAGAACGACCCCGAACTGTCCAAGGATCTGGCTTCTATGGCTGATATTTTCGTAAACGACGCATTTGGCACTGCCCACCGCGCCCACTCCTCCACCGCAGGTGTTGCTGACTACCTGCCTGCCGTTTCCGGCTATCTGGTGCAGAAGGAAGTTTCCATTATGGGTAAGGCGCTGGCCAACCCCGAGCGTCCCTTCGTTGCTATTCTGGGCGGTGCTAAGGTTTCCGACAAGCTGAATGTTATCAACAACCTGCTGGAAAAGGTGGACACTCTGATCATCGGCGGCGGTATGGCTTACACCTTCCTGGCCGCTCAGGGTTA
>JAFQDY010000031.1 GCA_017399325.1 Oscillospiraceae bacterium | reverse complement strand
ATCTACCCCGGCAGCGAAGCGGCTTTGGGCCAGATCCTTCATAAAAACGACTTGCGGGATAAGGTATATATCGCCACAAAACTGCCCCATTACCTGATCAAATCCCGGGAGGGTATGGAGCGCCTGTTTGCAGAGCATTTAAAGCGGTTGAAAACCGACCGTATCGACTACTACTTAATGCATATGCTCACCGATGTGCAAACATGGGAGAGCCTGAAAAAACTGGACATACTTGCGTTTTTGGAGGAAAAGAAGAATTCCGGCGCCATTCGGCAGATCGGTTTTTCCTACCACGGCAATTCCGATATGTTCTGCAAATTGGTGGACGCCTATGATTGGGATTTCTGCCAGATCCAGTACAATTATATGGACGAAAATTCCCAGGCCGGCCGCAAGGGGCTACACTATGCCCACGAAAAAGGTCTGCCGGTGATCATTATGGAGCCTCTTCGTGGCGGCAAACTGGTAAACCGTCTGCCTCGGGAGGCACTTGCGGAATTTGAAAACAACCCTGTAAAGCGAACTCCCGCCCAATGGGCATTCCGCTGGTTGTGGGACCAAAAAGAGGTCACCTGCGTCCTGTCCGGTATGAATTCTATGGAAATGCTGCAGGACAATGTGCAAACCGCCTCCACCACCCAAATCGGCGAACTGGGAAGGGAAGAGCAGGAGATGCTTTCCCGGGTAAAAGCGGCCATCAATCGCAATATGAAGGTGGGCTGCACCGGCTGCGGCTACTGTATGCCCTGTCCCAAGGGCGTGGATATTCCCGGCGCATTTGCCGCCTACAACCGATTGGCATCGGAAGGCAAATTCGCGGGACTGAAAGAACATTTTATGTGCAGCGCGGTCAGACGGGACTCCACTGCCGCCTACAATTGCATTGGCTGCGGCAAATGCGAAAAGCATTGCCCTCAGGGAATTGCCATTCGGCAGGAACTGAAGAATGTGAAAAAATCCTTGGAAGGTCCTTTGTACAGAACCGCCCGAAAAGTTGTGGAAATACTGAAATTATACTAACTTTATGCGCGTTGTTTTTTTGCAACGCGCATAAAAAATGCAATATTTTCCGTTGCAATAGACAAAATTATATGCTATATTAGTATAAATGTGTAACAAACCAAACAAATTACGACGGACAAAACAGTATATCAAGAAACCGCAAGGAGCGTTTCTTTAATATATAGGAGGTTTTCTATGAAAGACAACAAACAACTGCGGCCCTTCGGCATGCGAGATAAACTGGCATATGCAGCTGGCGATCTTGGCTGTAATATGAGTTTCGCCCTGAAGGGTACTGTCCAGACTTTTTGGCTGGTGTACATGATGATGGAAACCGGTCTGCTGTCTTTGTTGCTGCTTTTGGTGCAGATCTGGGATGCTGTGAACGATCCGCTGATTGGCTCTATGATCGACAGAGATACAAGAAAATATAAGATGGGCAAATTTAAAACTTACATCTTCGTTGGTGCCTGCGGCCTGTTGGTGGGCGGCGCCGCGGTATTCCTGCCGTTCCCCAATGCGAATGTGGTAGTGAAGGCTGTCCTGTTTGTGCTGGGTTACATTGTGTGGGATGCATTTTACACCATCGCGAATGTTCCTTACGGTTCTATGTTGTCCTTGGTGACAGCGGACAATGCCGAGCGCGCTCAACTGTCTACATGGCGTTCCATCGGTTCTATGATCGGCAACATTCTGCCTATGACCATTCTGCCTATGCTGATTTGGCAGAAGGTGGAGTATGACGGAACCACTTCCTTCCTGAATAAGATTTTTATCCCCGAAGGTTTTACCAAGGAACAGTTCCTTGTAAACCCCGAAACAAAGTTGCCTTATGAGATCGGCGACAAGATCCTCAGCCCCGAAACCGGCAAGCAGGTGGAGATCCTGCTGGGTGACCGGGTGTTCTGGGCTGCACTGATCATGGGTATTATCGGCTTCCTGTGCTTTATCTTTATGATCAAGAACATCACTGTCCGTGTGGATGAGACCACCGTGAAGACCAATGAGGGCGGTGAAAAGACTAATATTTTCAGTGCTTTTGGTAAATTTATGAAGAACCGTCCCGCTGTGGGCTGTACCTTGGCTGCTATGGGTATGTTCCTGGGTATGAATGCGGCTTCTACGGCAAATACCATTATGTTTGCTACCTACTTTAATATGGCCTCTCTGTCCGGTGTGGTGCAAATGATCGGCTTCTTGCCCATGTTCCTGTTTATGCCCTTTATCAAGAAGATCGTAGTGCGCTACGGCAAGAAGGAAGCCTCTGTGTTCGGTACAGTTGTTTCTTTGGTAGGCGGCGTATTTATGCTGATCTTCCCTATGGTCAATAATGTGAAACTGTCGCTGGTTCTGTTTTTGCTCGGCCTTGTAATCTACGGCATCGGTATGGGTGTATACACCTGTGTTTCCTGGGCAATGATGGGCGACGCTATCGACTATAACGAATGGAAGTATGGTACTCGTGAAGAGGGTACAGTTTATGCTTTGCATTCCTTCTTCCGTAAGTTGGCACAGGGCGTTGGGCCTTCTGTAGTTCTGCTGATCATGGGCGTGCTTGGCTATCAGTCTAACTTGGGCACCATCGGTCAAAGTCTGCAGACCTCTCACAATATGTGCTGGCTGGTGGCTGGCTTGTATCTGTTCAGCGCGGTTATGCAGTTTATCGGTCTTGCTGTAATCTACAATTTGGATAAGAAGACCGTAGAACAAATGAATGCCGAACTGATCGAGCGCCATGCTGCTTCCGCTGACTAATTTGTAAAACTGCGTCCGGGCAGGCAGGACACTGCCTGCCCGACCTTTGTAAAGGAGAAAATTTATGCGAAATGTTTTGAATTTCAATGCTTCCTGGCTCTTTGCCAAGCAGGCGGAAGTACCTGCAACCCTGCCTGCTGATTGGGAGCAGGTGAATGTGCCCCATTGCTGGAATGCAGTGGACGGACAGGACGGCGGCAACGACTATTTCCGCGGCACCTGTCAGTACGCAAAGACCTTCAATAAGGCTGATCTGCCCGAGGCGGACCGCTACTATCTGGAGATTCGCGGCGCAAATTCCTCCGCAGATGTCACATTAAACGGCAAAAAAATTGCCCACCACGATGGTGGCTACTCCACCTGGCGCGTGGAAATGACCGATCATCTGCGTGACGAAAACCTGCTGGTCATCTCCGTTGACAACACCGCCAACGAGACTGTATATCCCCAAATGGCGGACTTTACCTTCTACGGCGGTCTGTACCGGGATGTGAATATTATTTGCGTGAACCGGTCCCACTTCGATCTGGACTACTACGGCGCCCCCGGCATCAAGGTCACCCCTGTGATGGACGGCAACAATGCCAATGTAGAGGTAGAGGTGTTCATCACCGACGGCAAAGACGGCCAAAGCGTCCACTATGCCATCTATGACAAGAATGAAAACCTGATCGCCGAGGTGACCACCGCTGACACCAAGGCGAACTTTACCATCGAAAACGCCCACAAGTGGCACGGCCGCAAAGACCCCTACCTGTACTGCTGCGAAGCAGAACTGTTGGAGGGGGAGCAGGTGATCGATTCTGTCTGCACCCGTTTCGGCTGTCGCAGTTTTCAGATCGATGCAAACCGTGGCTTTATCCTCAACGGGGAAGAGTATCCTCTGCGGGGCGTTTCCCGTCACCAGGACCGCTGGGGCAAGGGCAATGCTTTGAGCAAGGAAGATCATATCGAAGATATGGACCTGATCTGCGAAGTTGGCGCAACCACCATCCGCTTGGCCCACTATCAGCAC
Organism: Oscillospiraceae bacterium; assembly: GCA_017399325.1. GTDB lineage: Bacteria > Bacillota > Clostridia > Oscillospirales > Oscillospiraceae > Faecousia. The sequence continues at coordinate 252 of JAFQDY010000031.1, read as the reverse complement.
GACCAGTTCTTCTATGACCTGTGCGACGAGCGCGGCCTGGTCATTTGGGCGGAGATTCCCTACATCTCCAAGCATATGCCCACCGGCCGGGAGAACACCGTCAGCCAGATGAAGGAACTGATCAGCCAAAACTACAACCACCCCTCTATCGTGGTTTGGGGTCTGTCCAACGAGATCTCCATGAAGGGCGACAGAGATCCTGATCTGCTGGAGAACCATAACATCCTGAACGACCTGTGCCACGAGATGGAT
>JAFQDY010000030.1 GCA_017399325.1 Oscillospiraceae bacterium | reverse complement strand
GGCCTGTCCGATGTAGAAATCGTCTTCCACATCAGCGGTCATATAGTCCACCTGCTCGGTAACTTTACCGGTTGCCTTGTCCACCTTGCGGTAGGGGGCTTCGATAAAGCCGTACTCATTGATCTTGGCAAAGGTTGCCAAGTAGTTGATCAAGCCGATGTTGGGACCTTCGGGGGTCTCGATGGGACACATACGGCCATAATGGGTGTAGTGAATATCACGAACATCGAACGATGCGCGCTCACGGCTCAAACCGCCGGGGCCCAATGCAGACAGACGGCGCTTGTGAGTCAGTTCTGCCAGAGGGTTATTCTGATCCATAAACTGGCTCAAGGGGGAAGAACCGAAGAATTCCTTAATAACCGCAGTAACAGGGCGGATATTGATCAGGCTCTGGGGGGTAACCGCGTCTAGATCTTGAACGGTCATACGTTCGCGGATCACACGGTCCAAACGGCTGAAGCCAATGCGGAACTGGTTCTGCAGCAATTCGCCTACGCAGCGCAGACGGCGGTTGCCCAGATGGTCGATGTCATCGGGAGAACCGATGCCCATAGCCACGCAGTTCAGGTAGTTGATGGAAGCCATAATATCGTCAACGATAATATGCTTGGGGATCAGATCGTCAATGCGCTCAGCGATAGCGGTCTCCCAGTCGATGTCGGGAGTGTCCAGCATTTCCTTCAGAACGGAGAAACGGACCTTCTCCTTCACGCCGTACTGCTTGGGATCGAAGTCCACAAACTTGGCCATATCCACCATACGGTTGGAGAACACTTTCACATTCTGATCGCCGATTCTGACAACGGCCTCACTAACGCCCAGATCGGACAGTTCGTGGGCCCGGGCGCGGGATATGATCTCGCCGGGCATAGCCAGAATTTCGCCGGTCATCGGATCGGCAATGGGCTCTGCAACTTCCTGTCCGGACAGGCGGCTCCAGATGTCCATCTTCTTATTGAACTTGTAACGGCCAACGGAACTTACATCGTAACGGTGGGCGTCAAACAGCAGACCTTCCAGGTGGGCAATGGCGGTCTCCACCGTGGGAGGCTCACCGGGACGCAGACGGCGGTAGATCTCAAGCAGGCCCTCTTCCCGGGTCTTGCAGGTATCTTTTTCCAGCGTTGCCAAAATTCTGGGGTCGTCGCCGAACAGTTCCTTGATCTTCTCGTCGGTGTCAACACCAAGAGCACGGATCAGGCAAGTGATGGGCAGTTTCCGGTTCTTGTCGATACGCACATAGAAAACGTCGGAAAGGTCGGTTTCATACTCCAGCCATGCGCCACGGTAAGGGATCACAGTGGCAGTGTAGGTATGCTGATCGGCCTTGTCCACCTCGTGGGTATAGTACATACCGGGGCTACGGACGATCTGGGAGACGATGACACGCTCAGCACCGTTGATCACGAATGTGCCGCCGTTTGTCATAATGGGGAAATCGCCCATAAAGATTTCCTGTTCCTTGATTTCGTCTGTCTCCGTGTTGCGCAGACGCACCCGCACCTTGATGGGCTTTGCATAGGTAGCGTCACGCTCCTTGCACTCCTCGATGGTGTACTTGGGCTTGTCGTTCATGGAGCAGTCCAGGAAACTCAATTCCAACTTGCCGGAAAAGTCGGTAATTACGCCCACATCCTTAAAGACTTCACGCAGGCCCTCATCCAAGAACCATTGATAGGAGTCTTTCTGGATCTTCAACATATTGGGCATTTCCAGGATCTCCTGATACTTTGCGTAGGACTTACGCACGGTCTTGCCAAACATTTGGTCTTTGACCATTGCCATATGGATCATCACAGCCTTTCTTTCGGTTTTGTACCGGAATGTTGTGTTACTTACACTTTGATACGCACGGCGCAGTTGAAACTTTACGAAATTTCCGCTTGACAACCGCTCGTACCTATGATACAATGCTCATGCTGGGGAGAATTGCTACACGCAGACTTCCCCACAGTATGGAAGACCATTTTATCATACTTTTTTATCCGTGTCAATTCTTTTTTTGCTAATTTTTACCTGGGGATTCCCGGGTATTTTTTATGCCCTTTTGCGCACCCTGTGGCACACAAAAAAGCAGCGCCCCTTTTGCGAAAAAAGAGGCGCTGCCGCTATATATATTATTATAATGTATAAAAGGCTATTTTTTCTGCTTTTCCCGCAGTGTCTTTTCCTGCCGCTTGAACTGTTTTGCGATCACATAACAGATTTGCTTCTGCGCAATCAGTTTGTGGATCTGTTCAAAGGTCGCCCATTGGGCATCGTCGGTCTCCCCCGGCTGCAGTACGACTTCTTCCACGGGTATGGGGCGATACAGGCAGTAGTGGTCATAGTGCATCTTGCCGTCCCGCTCCGTGGCGATCAGTTCAAATTCATCTTCCTGCGCCCGAATGCCGGTTTCTTCCAGCAGTTCCCGGGCAATGGCCTGCCGGCTGGTCTCCCCTTTTTGGGCCGCGCCGCCGGAATTCTCCCAAGTACCGGGAAAACTCTTTTCCTTGGCCCGCTTGGTCAGCAGAATCTTGCCCTTGCCGTCGTAGACCCAAACGCAGACCACAAGGCCATACTCCCCTTCCTGCCATTTTGTGCCACGCAGGTGGACACGCCCGGTCAGGTTGCGGTCTTTATCGTATATATCGTTATATTCCAATTTTGTTTGTCCTTCTTCCTGGTTTCATTGTATTTATCATACCACAGCCGGTGGCAAATAGCAATTGTTACTGCTGACAGTTTTTTCCGATTTCTCTTGGGCAGGCGCGAATTCCGTTGAATTTTCACAGATATTTTTGGACTTCACCTACCCTTATTGTTAAAATTGACGGCATTTTTCCTGCATATTGTAAAATTTCTCTTTTCTTCTTCACAAAAATGTGGTATGGTATATGTGGAAACAAATTGTGTGACGGGTTTTGTCCGTTTGCACATATCAATACGACAAGGAGACTGAACTATGCATTTTCAAAAAAAGCGCGTTATTGCCATGTTGCTGGCCGGCGGTCAAGGCAGTCGGCTGAAAGTCCTGACGGAAAAAACGGCAAAACCTGCCGTTCCTTTTGGCGGCAAATACCGTATCATCGACTTTCCTTTGAGCAACTGCGTCAATTCCAACATTGACACCGTGGGCATTCT
>JAFQDY010000029.1 GCA_017399325.1 Oscillospiraceae bacterium | reverse complement strand
TCCTCCGGTAGATCATACCAAAAATCCTGGGTTTTCAATGAAGTTCCTCCAAAAAGACACGATAATACATTACCACTAGATTATAGATGATTTTTCCGCAATTTGCAACAACAAATCACCCTCCGGCAGCATAGATTGGCACGGAGGTGTTTTTATGGCTAAGCCATTGTTTACCGGGGCTTGTACCGCGCTTGTAACGCCCTTTTTGGACGGCAAGGTCAATTATCCTATGGCAGAGCAACTGCTCCGTAGACAGATCGAAGCAGGCATCAGCGCTGTTGTGATCGCCGGAACCACCGGCGAGTCCCCTACTCTATCCGACGAAGAGAAAATCGAACTGTTTCGCAGGTGCAAGCAGTACGCCGGCGATTCTTGCAAGATCATTGCCGGCACAGGCAGCAACGCAACCCAGCACGCGGTGGAATTAAGCGTAGCCGCTCAAGAAGTTGGCGCAGACGGATTGCTGGTGGTTTCGCCCTATTATAACAAAGCAACCGCCGACGGATTGGTAGCCCACTATCTTTCCATTGCCCACGCAGTACGTATTCCCGTCATTGTGTACAATGTTCCCACCCGCACCGGTGTTGACATCCCGGTTTCCGTCTACGAGCGGCTTTCGCGCGTTCCGAATATTGTTGGCGTGAAAGAAGCCAGCAGCGACATCACAAAAGTGGCCCGGATTCTGAATGCCTGTGGCAACGACTTTGCCGTTTGGTCCGGAAATGACGATCAGATCGTAACAACCATCGCATTGGGCGGCAGCGGTGTGATCTCGGTTCTGTCCAATGTGTATCCGGGAGAAACAGACCTGATGTGCAAAGCGGCCCTGGGCGGCGATTTCCCTGCAGCCGCAGCGCTTCAGCGGCAATTTTTGCCAACGATCGATCTTCTGTTCTGCGAGGTCAACCCAATTCCCGTAAAAGCGGCAATGGAATGTATAGGTTTTGATTGCGGTGGGTGCAGGCTGCCCCTTTGCGGGCCTACCAAAGAGCATAAACAACAAATCGCGCGGCACTTTGCATAAAAAGAAAGTCCCCATACGGGGACTTTCTTTATGGTATAAAGTTTTCAAAAATCGGAAGTCTGTCTTCTTTAACTGCAAGATTCAAATCATCCTTGTTCCGAATCGTCCACGCAACACTTTGAACGCCCCAAAGTTTTTGGCACAGCGTATTACTGATGGCTTTTCTGTCACCAAAGCGGTAGGCAATAAAATCCGGTCTTGTGAAAACATTCAGAAGCAGATGCTTCATAGCAAATTTCAGTAGCCATGGATATTTACCGCCAGTACGCAGAAAGTTCTCTGTGAGTTGGCCCCGAATGACCTCTTTGCGGTGTCTGCGCAGCCAGTCGCAACATCTGGGATCAAAGGATTCAATGCAATATGGGCCGTTATAACCGTCCAGCATTTTGCAGGCGGCTTCGCATAACGGAGCGTAATTATCTTTATAGACCTTTAATTCCACGATCAACGGCGCTTGACCTTGGTACAGTTCCAGCACTTCAGAAAACAGGGGGATCTTTTCATTTGTGCCTTCCAAACGGTATTGCTCCAGTTGGGAAACGGTCATATCCTCAATGTTCACATCCGCGCCTGCGGTTCTCTTTAAGGAAGAATCGTGAATGACTGCAAGATTGCCGTCTTTCATTAAGTGAACATCCAATTCGATGCCGTAGCCGTGGTCCTTTGCCGCACGAAAAGCCGCCATACTGTTTTCGGGACAACCGGTGCTGTGCAGACCTCTGTGGGCATAGAACCAGCCACGCAAGGCCGGCAGCTCCTTATGTCCTGTACGGCCTTTTATGGCATACAAATAAAGTGCGATCAGTACCAAAAGTACAATGATTGCAACTATCATAGTTTAGTCCTCCGTATCGAATGCCTCCAGGCCCTTTTTCGCTTCGACCTTGCTGTCACCGTGTTTCACAAAGAGCATAGTTACAAAAGATGCTGCAACAAACAGTGACGCATAAGGGAACAGAACGCCCATACCCAGTTTGTCCATCAGGAAGCCGGACACCATAGGCGTCATCGTTTGGGCTGCCATAGATGCGGTGTAGTAATAACCGGTGTATTTTCCCACATCACCGTCAGAACACAGTTCCACAACCATCGGGAACGAGTTGACATTGATGGTCGCCCATGCAAAACCGGCCAGCACAAAGATGGCGATCATCAAGATCACAGAAGTTTCAGCCGTTACGAACTGGGCCAGTCCAAACGCAACTGCCAACAGCGCAACACCGATCAGGATCGCTTTCTTTCTGCCGATCTTGGACGAGAGAATGCCCACAGGTACAAAGGAAATAATGGCCGCGCCAGTACCGATCATCAGGGTCATATTGAAGTCCTTGCCCAAGCGGTTGGAAGCATAGACGCTATACTTGCTGCTGACAGCATTATAACCAAAATACCACAAAACAACCGATGCAAGGAGCAGAATCAAAGACAGTTTCTCGCCCTTGGTAAGTTTGCGCTTCTGGTTAGTAGTTTCTTCGCCTGCCGGCAAAGTGTCTTGCTGGACTTCTCTTGCCCATGCAGGCTCTTTCACCTTCACAAGGAACACGATCAGCGCAACAAGCATCAGTGCTGCGACCGCGCCGAAATATCCCATATAACTCATCATTGCGTTCTTTGTGGCATCGGTAGCAAACACTTTGCCCAACACCAGCACCAAAATGCCGCCCACATAGCCCATCAAGTTAATGATTGCGTTAGCCTTGCTACGCAAAGGCTTGGGAGTCACATCGGGCATCAGCGCCACCGCAGGCGAACGGAAGACTGCCATTGCGATCAGCAGCAACAGCAAAATTCCCACAAAAAGTATCAGCGTCTGAGGATTATTCACGGTAACCTGCCACACATAGGCCTGACGGGCCGGCACAACGTAATCCACATAATCGGTGTTGGTGACCTTCTTGCCGTTCTCGTCTGTGATAACGCTCTTAATATTGACAAAATCCTCCCGGGAAATTTCCTCGGAGAGAACAAATTTTTCCTCGGTAAGGGTAGCCGTTTCCTTATTAGGCTTGACGATCTCCGCATTCGCCTGGCTATCATAGATCACACCCAGTGCAACAGGATCATCCACAACTGACACCTTTTCAATGTTCTGCAGTTGCTTGAAATCTGCAAAGGACAAAAGCATCAACAGTACGATAGCCGCAATCGTGCCTGTACGAATGTACGGTGTGCGTCTGCCGCTTTTGCGTGTACATTTATCGGACAGTGTGCCAAACAAAGGCAGCAAAAAAAGCGCAAGGATATTATCCAGCGCCATGATCGCGCCGGACCAAAACTGGGACATACCGAATTTATTGGTCAAAATCAGCGGAATAATGCTGTCGTATGCCTGCCAAAAGGCAAGGATCAGAAAGAATGCAAATCCGACCAATATGGTGCGTTTGGTGTTTAATTTCATAAAATGCCCTCCAAATCCCGGTGGTATTGGTATCTATTTACTAGTATACAGCATTTTTTGCAAATGTCCAGCATATTGATTTTCTGTTTGTTTCGCGGTACAATGTTTACAGTTTGCTGACAAGATAGTCATATTTTGTCAGTATGATATTGTTTGAAAATTACCGGAAAGAAGTGGTAAGAATGAGACCAGGTCCCGGCGGTCCTAGGCCGCCTATGGGTGCAAACCCACAACCACGCCCCAAAAACATAAAGGAACTCCCCAAATATCTTGTTGCGCTATTGGGCGGTTTTTTCAATCGGTTTTTTTACATATTGAAACTGGTTTGGAAAACCGGCCGTTGGATCCCGTTTTTGCTGTTCTTCGTGGCGCTGTTTCGGGGCGTCTCCCCTGTTATCGGCTCGTTGATCTCTCAACGGATTCTGAATGCACTGCAGGACGTGATTCGTGTTGGCGGGCTTCCCGAACACAATTTTTGGGCCTCGGGAATTTTGTATTTGCTGATCGCGCTCTTTGTCTACCGGTTACTGATTCTGGTGGTAAACAGCATCAGCAGCGCCTTGAACCGCATCGCAGGTGAAAAGATCGTAAACGAAGTAAAAGTACAGATCATGGAAAAGTCCAAAGAGGTAGACTTATCCTCCTATGATAATCCGGCTTTCTATGAAAAAATGGAGAATGCCAACCAGGAAGCAGGCCACCGTCCCCTGTCCGTTTTAACGGAAACATTTGGCATTATCAGTTACTTGATCGAATTTATCAGTTTCCTGATCATTTTGTTCACCGCGCCGGGGCTATCTTTGCTTACGCTCATTATCCTGCTGGTATCCATTCCATCTGCGGTTACCAATTTCATTTTCCGCAGAAAGAATTTCGGATATATGCGCTGGCGTTCCAAAGAACGCAGACAAATGCATTATTTTTCAAACATTCTTGTGGACAAGGATCTGATGAAAGAGATCCGGCTTTTTGATCTTGCAGACACTTTTATTGCCCGATACAAGGCGGTTTTTGCCAAGTACTTCAAGGGTCTGCGCAAACTGATTTTCGAGGAAAATGTATGGCATATTTTGTTTGCAGTCATCAGCGGTGCCTGCAACCTGTTCTTCTACATCATCATCGCAAAGCAGGTGTTCACCGGTGAGATCCAAATTGGCGATTATACCCTCTATACCGGAGCCATCGCATCTGTGGCCACCTGCGTCAGCAATCTGATCAGCGCCTCGGGTAATGTATACCAAGGTACATTGTTCATTGACAATCTGATCTCCTTTATGAACGAGAAACCACGCATCGTGCCGCAAATCAGACCGGCGAGAGAAGTTGCCCACGGAAGGCTGCACACCATTGAATTTAAAAATGTCAGTTTCCGCTATCCCGGTTCCCATAAAGATGTGATCAAAAATGTTAGTTTTACCATAGAACCCGGCCAGACCCTTGCGCTGGTTGGCTTAAACGGCGCAGGCAAAACCACCCTGATCAAACTGATGACACGGCTTTATGACACCACGGAAGGTCAGATCCTGCTGGACGGTGTGGACATTAAGGAATATGACCTGAAGAGTCTGTATCGGACATTCGGTATCATTTTCCAGGACTTTGGGCGCTATGCCGCCACCGTGGAAGAAAACATTCGCTTCGGCAGTATCCACAGTGACGCATCATTTGATGCGGTCAAGTATGCATCCAAGCAAAGTGCCGCCAGCGAATATATTGAAACCCTTCCTGACGGCTATAACACGCCATTGATGCGGTTTTTTGAACATAACGGCACAGAACTGTCCATTGGGCAATGGCAGAAACTGGCCATTGCAAGAGCGTTCTACGGGGACTCCGACATTATGATCCTGGACGAGCCTACCGCATCCTTAGATGCCATTGCAGAGCAGAATGTGTTTAACCAATTCGACAAACTCACCCACGACAAAACCACCATTTTCGTCTCTCACCGCCTGTCCAGCGCAACCATTGCGGACCAGATCGTGGTTCTGGAGAACGGCGAATTGATCGAAAAAGGCAACCATCAGGAATTGATGGCTCTGCAAGGCAAGTACTACAACCTGTTTAGCACCCAATCCAAGCGGTACATTCAGCCGAGCGCCGAAGAAGCAACAATATAACAGAAAAAGGCAGATATAACGAATCGTTATATCTGCCTTTGTTTTTATTTAAGAATTGCCTTATGGAATACTTTCTTGCCCTTACGGATCTTTACACCTTCCCGAAGCATATCTTCGGTAATAGTAAACTGGGCAGAGGGCACTTTCTCATCGTTCACAAGAACACCGCCCTGTTCCACCAGTTGGCGGGCCTGCTTGTTGGAGGGCGCAAGGCCACAGGCAACCATCAGGTTCAAAATACCGATCTTGCCGTCGGTCAGTTGGTCTGCAGTGATTTCTGTGGTGGGCATATTGGCGTCATCGCCGCCGCCGGCAAACAGGGCCTTGGCTGCAGCCTTAGCCTTTTCTGCTTCTTCTTCGCCATGGACCAGTTTTGTCAGTTCGTAAGCAAGGATCTCCTTTGCGGTGTTCAGTTGGGCATCTTTCCAGGAGTCCATCTCGTTGATCTGCTCCAGAGGAAGGAACGTGAGCATACGAATGCACTTGAGCACATCGGCATCTTCCACATTCCGCCAGTACTGATAGAACTCGAAAGGTGTGGTCTTATTGGGATCCAGCCAGACCGCGCCCTTGGCGGTCTTGCCCATCTTCTTGCCCTCGGAGTTCAAAAGCAAAGTGATGGTCATAGCGTGGGCATCCTTACCCAGTTTGCGACGGATCAGTTCCGTGCCGCCCAACTTATTGCTCCACTGGTCGTTACCGCCAAACTGCATATTGCAACCGTAGTGCTGGAACAGATAGTAGAAGTCATAGGACTGCATGGGCATATAGTTGAACTCCAAGAAAGAAAGGCCCTTTTCCATTCTCTGCTTGAAACATTCCGCCCGGAGCATATTATTGACAGAGAAGCAACCGCCGATCTCGCGAATAAAGTCCACATAATTCAGGTTCAGCAGCCAGTCAGCGTTGTTGACCATACGCGCCTTACCCTCGCCAAACTCAATGAAGCGCTCCATCTGTTTTTTGAAGCAGTCACAGTTGTGCTGGATGGTCTCCTGGGTCATCATCGACCGCATATCGGTTCTGCCGGAAGGGTCACCGATCATAGCCGTGCCGCCACCGATCAGCGCGATGGGCTTATTGCCGGCCATCTGCAGACGCTTCATCAAACAAAGCGCCATAAAATGGCCCACGTGCAGAGAATCAGCGGTAGGGTCAAAGCCAATGTAGAAAGTGGCCTTGCCGTTATCGATCATCTCGCGGATCTCGTCTTCGTTTGTTACCTGGGCAATCAGACCTCGGGCAACCAGTTCGTCATACAGTTTCATTTTTCTTTCCTCCACAACACAAAGTCAAATGCAAAGCATATCCTCTGCGCTTTTTAATGTATTTTCCGTTATATTTGCACCACCGATAATGCGGGCCAGTTCCCGTTTTCTGCCCTCCAAATCCAAGGGGGTAACGGTTGTATACGTGCGGCCGCTGCGCTCCTGCTTATCAATTAACAGGTGGGTTGTTGCCAATGCCGCCAGTTGCGGCAGATGCGTTACGCAAAGTACCTGTTTCATCTTTGCAACGCTACGCAGTTTTTCCGCAACCTTTTGGGCGGCGCGACCGGATACGCCGGTATCCACCTCATCGAAAATAAGGGTCGCCACCTGCTCCTGCTCAGCCAGCACATTTTTCATAGCCAGCATAATACGGGCCAATTCGCCGCCGGATGCCACCTTGTTTAAAGGTTTCAGGGCTTCGCCCACATTGGCGGACATATAAAATGCAACGCTGTCAGCGCCGGTTACGCAAGGTTCAATTTCCGCAAACTGACAGGCAAACTGCACCTTGGGCATATCCAGTTGGGCAAGTTCCGAGAGGATTCGCTCCGTCAAGAGGACGGATGCGGCTTTTCTGCTCTCCCGCAAATGCAGAGCGGATTCTTTCAGTTCCAGTTCGGCTTTGTCGCACTTTTTCTGCAAAAGCGCAAGGGTATCGTCCGCAAAGGCGATCTCGTCCAGTTCTTTTTTGGCAGAAGCAAGATATTCCAGGATTTCTTCGCAGGTTGCGCCGTATTTCCGGCGTAATCTGTGGATGATATCCAATCGGGACTCTATCTGCTCCAATTCGTCAGCCGAGTAGTTCAAGTCGTCTTTTGCATCCCGCAGTTCTTCAGCCACGTCCTGCACCTGATACATCAGGTCAGACACGCGGGCGTGGATTTCTGCGAAGGAGTCGGTATACCGTAAAAGTCGGGAAAGTTCCCGTTCCGCTTCGGAAAGCAGGGATGCTGCGCCGTCTTGCTCCTCATCGCCGTACAAACAAGCAACAGCCGCGTATACGCCATCGCTGAGTTTCTCAGCATTTTGCAGCAATTTACGCCGCTGCTCCAGTTGGGTATCCTCGCCTGCCTGCAAGTTTGCTTTGGAAATTTCGTCAATCTGGAAACGGAGCGTTTCCATCCGGCGGAGTTTTTCTCCCTCGTCCATTGTCATACGGGCAATCTCTTTTTTCAGTTTGCTATATGCTTCAAATCTTTCCGCGTATTCGTTTCTGATTTCCTCGTTGTTGCCGAATGCGTCTAAGAAAACAAGATGGTTATTTTCATCAAACAATGAAGCCGAGTCGTGCTGACCGTGAATGTTAATCAGTTGAATACCCAGTTTCCGCAAAATAGATACAGAAACCAACGTTCCGTTTACACGGCAGACATTTTTTCCGTCTAAGTAGATCTCACGATGGACAACGACTTCTTCGTCGTAGGGCACATCATTTTCTGCAAACCAGGGCAAATTGGGCACATCCGTAAACACGCCCCGGACAGAGGCTTTGTCAGCGCCTGTGCGGATCATATCCCGGTATGCCCGTTCGCCTAAAATTGCGGAAATGGCATCGATCACGATGGATTTACCTGCGCCGGTCTCACCGGTAAGCACATTGAAACCGGCATCAAAAGAGATATCTGCGCACTCAATAACCGCAATATTCTCAATATGCAGAAGACTCAGCACGCCTATTCCCCCTTTAGTTCAGCAAATTTCTGATCTCGCCGCAGAAGGTCGCCGCGGCATTCATATCACGCATTACGATCATCACCGTGTCATCACCGGCAAGGCTTCCCACGACCGCGCTCATATTCATAGCGTCAATAGCAGAAGCCGCAGCGGAAGCGAGTCCGGGAATGGTATGAATTACCACAATGTTCTGGGCATAGTCAAATTTTACCACACATTCTCTGAAAATGGTATTCATACGGGAAGTAAATGTGCCCGTGATCTCGCTGGAAGATGTGGTGTAGCGGTAAGTTCCCAGACTTGTCAGTTCTTTTACGATCCGCAGTTCCTTGATATCTCTGGAAATGGTTGCCTGCGTGCCGCGGAATCCCGCGTCCTGCAGGGCAGCCAGAAGTTGTTCCTGTGTCTCAACATTTCTGTTGGCAATAATTTCTAAAATTTTTGCTTGTCTTTGGCTTTTCAAGTTATTCACCTCGTCCTACCCGGAATTTCATATTCACTACATCGTAAAAACTGCGCTCTTTCAAGCGGACCAGTTTTGCGCAAAGGTTCGATTTATAAATGGTCGCCACATCGCCCATATTCATCCGCAAGGCCTTGCCACCATCTACGGACAAATAAGCGTTTCTGCGGGCATTATGGGTCATGGCAACGGAAACTTTCCGTTTGTCGGACGCTACAATGCAACGGCTGACAATGTCGTGGGCGCAAATGGGCGTGATCAGGATGCTGTGGGCATCCGGCTCCACGATGGGGCCGCCGGCAGAAAGACTATACGCAGTTGAACCTGTAGGCGTGGCAACAATGATGCCGTCGCCGCCGCATTCCATAGCCTGAACGCCGTCGCATTTCACTTCCAAATGGACGATCCTTGCCACAGCGCCTTTGGTAATGGCTACATCATTCAGGCACAGTTCGTGGAAAATGATATCCCGATCCCGCTGAACGGTCACATCCAGCATCATACGGTTATCGATTGTATAATCATCGGCTGCGATCCTGGCAAGTTCCGACAGTTCTGTACTCTCCAGTTCTGCCATAAATCCCATTGTGCCGATGTTGACGCCCAAAACAGGCACGCCCTGTCTTGTGGCCGCTTTTGCCATATGCAAAAGGGTTCCGTCACCGCCAAAGCAGATCACCATATCTGCATTGGGCAGTTCCCGATCCATACGGGAAAAACGAATATCCCGGGGCAGATCGCAGGTCCTGTCCACCTCAAAAGGCAGGCACACACGGGTTTCGATGCCCGCATTCTGCAATACGGCCATGGCTTCCCGCAATGTTTGGAAATTCTTATCCCGATAGGGATTGGGGGACAATATTACCCGTTTCATAGTTTCACCCCTTCAGTGTTTGGTGGGCATCGGCAACCACCGCGCCGGTGTCCGGCGTAATACCCTGAGTGTCATCCAAGGTCAGGTGCGCCAAAAATTCGATATTTCCTTCCGGGCCTTTCACCGGAGAGAACGTAAGTCCTAAAATGGTAAATTCCAGTTCATTGGCAAGGGCCACGAAATGATCCAGCACTTCTTTATGCACGGTCGGATCGCGGACAACGCCTTTTTTGCCGACCTTTTCTCTGCCTGCTTCAAACTGTGGCTTGATCAGGCACAGTACCTGACCTGTGGGCTTGAGCAATGTCTTTATGGTGGGCAAAACGATCCGCAGGGAGATAAAACTCACGTCGATAACGGACAGATCCAAAGGTTCGCCCAGATCTTCCGGCGTTACAAAGCGGATATTGGTGCGTTCCATCACCACAACGCGGGGATCGGAGCGAATCTTATAATCCAGTTGGCCGTAGCCAACATCGATGGCAAACACCTTACTTGCACCCTGCTGGAGCAGACAATCGGTAAAACCGCCTGTGGATGCGCCGGAGTCGCTGCATACAAAACCCTCGGGCTTGACACCGAAATCCCGCAATGCCTTTTCCAGTTTCAGACCGCCACGGCTCACATAGGGACAAGAGCCGCTTCGGACTTCGATGGATACAGTCTCTTCAAAGGAAGTGCCGGGTTTGTCTGCCTTTTGGCCGTTTACATACACCAAGCCACTCATTATGATGGCTTGGGCTTTGGTGCGGGTATCCGCGTGTCCCAGTTCCACAAGCAGAACATCCAACCGCTTTTTAATTTTCACCGGAACACACCTCCACAACGAAAGACATAATTCTTTCGGGACTTAATCCGCAATGGTCATACAATGCATTCAAACTACCGTGGGGTATATATTGATTGCCCAAGTCGATATTTTTGACGGTGCAATCGGGGCGCAGTTTCTGCAGTTCGTAGGCCAATTCCTGCGCAATTCCGCAATGGCCGCTGACCTCTTCTACAATGACTACGCTACCGTTTTGGGGCAATCCGGCAGAAATTTTGTCTGCAGGCAAGGCAGATAGTGTCAGCAAACGCAGCACTTCTGCCTCGATCCCCTGTTCTGCTAACAGGTCGGCAGCCGACGTTACATTATTCAGCATTGTGCCGTAGGTAATGAGGGTAACATCTTTACCCGCACGATGGCGGGCAAATGCGCCGGTTTTTGTGATCCCGGCCTTTGCCGTCCACGCAGAATCCGAGTAACCCCTGTCGCCGCCACGGGGGTAGCGAATGGCAACAGGGCCAGTTTGTTCTGTAACTGCCCAGCGGAGCATATCTTCCAGTTCACGGCAGGAAGCAGGCGCCAAAACTGTCAAACCGGGGGCATGGCGCAGGAATCCCACATCGTAGATGCCGTGGTGAGTTTCACCGTCTTCGCCCACAAGACCTGCTCTGTCGACCGCAAAGATCACATGCAGATTCTGCATGCAAATATCCTGCAGAATCATATCGTAGGCCCGCTGCAGGAATGTGGAATACACCGCAACAACAGGGATCATTCCCTGTTTTGCCAGACCGCCGGCCATAGAAACCGCGTGTTCTTCTGCAATGCCCACGTCATAGAACCGCTTGGGATACCGTTTCTTAAAATCCAACAAACCGGTGCCGCCGGGCATAGCCGCGGTAATGGCGCAAAGTCTTCCTTCTATTTGGGCAAGGTCCACCATCACATCGCCAAATCGGTTTGAAAACGAAGTTGAGGATGAAGGGATCGGTTCACCGGTCTTGGGGTCAAATTTTCCGATACCGTGAAACAGTTTGGGATGCTCCTGGGCCGGTTCATAACCCCTGCCCTTCTGTGTAAATACGTGGACGACTACAGGACGGTTCATTTCCTTTGCCGATGACAGAAGCCGGATCAGTTTTTCCGTGTCGTGTCCGTCCACAGGGCCAAGATATGTGAATCCCATACTCTCAAAGATCGTTGTGGGAATCAGCATTCTGCGAATTTTGTCTTTCACAGAACGCAAGAGCCGAGAAATGTATTTGCCCCCGGGGACTTTCTCCAAAAAGTCCTTTGTATGGCGCTTGATGCCCAGATAGCGCTCTTTTGTCCGCAAAGCACGCAAATGGGATGCCATACCGCCCACATTATGGTCAATGGACATGGCATTGTCATTTAAGATGATGACCATCGGTTCATTGCTTACGGCAGCGTCGTTCAGACCCTCATAGGCAATGCCGCCTGTGGCAGCGCCGTCGCCCATAAGGGCAACAACATTATACTTTTCATTTTGGGCGGTTCTTGCCCGGGCCATACCCAGGGCGATGGATACGGAACTGGATGCGTGGCCCGCCACAAAAGCATCGGTTTCGCTTTCCGAGGGTTTCGGAAAACCCGCCATACCGCCAAACTGCCTTAACGCAGCAAATCCGGACTGGCGTCCGGTTAAAATTTTATGCACATAGCACTGATGTCCCACATCGAAAACGAGGCGGTCTTTTGCGGTGTCATACACGGTTTCAATGGCAACCGTCAATTCCACCACGCCCAAATTGGATGCCAAATGGCCGCCTGTTCGGGACACATTATTTATGAGGAATTCCCGAATCTGCTGACATAGCAGGGTTCTTTCTTCCCCATTTAATTGGGCCAATTCCTTATGGCCGTGAATATGCTGTAAATCCACAGTATAAATACCTTTATTCTTTATTCTTACTCCGCTTTCCAATATGTTGGAAGAACCAGATGACCTTGCCCGCAGCAAGAACGATCTGCGTGCAGGAACCGATAGCATAGGTCTTGCCGATAGCCTTGCCGCCAACAGTCAGACCGGCCACCAGCGCTGACATCACAAGGGAGATCACACGGGGAAATGTAAATTCAAAATTTACTAATATCTGCGTTGTAATGGTAGCCGCAGCAGCACCGGAAACAACGCCGCAAATATCGCCGATCACATCATTGCAGATAGAACTCACGCGTTCGGCATTGTGGATCAATCGGATGGCTTGCTGAGAGCCGTTTACTTTATGGGCAGCCATTGAGTGAAACGGTTTTTCATCTGCAGAAGTAACTGCCACGCCTACAATGTCAAAAACAATGCCAAGCAGAACGATCAATAACAAAATTACAAACGCAACGGCCATGGAACTGACCGCCATCAATTCCGCAGAAACAAAGGAAATCAGCGCGGAAATGACGATTGTAGTTAAAAAAATCGCGGCAACCCAGCGGATTGTCTTATTATGTTTTTTCTTATTCGAGTCTATGTCGGATTTAGACACCTGTCTTATCCCCTTTTTTCAATAAAATAACGGCGGCAGGCAGGATAAATCTTACGGCTTAGGTCGGGTTGGTTTTCCCCAGGTGAAACCTGCCGTTGCCGCGCAGGCCGTTTCCGTTTCATTCACCAGCTCAAGTGTTGCCAAATTTGAATACCCGATTGCCACTTAGTCCGTACTGCAATCCCCTGCCTGCCCAAAACTGACAGCCTAGGTGTTTTCCACTGCAAAACCCATAAACTCTTATCCTCTTTTGCAAACATGGTTTCCAGAGGCAATAACAGCAGCGATATGGCCACTATCGACCGCTGAGAGATCCTCTTTCCCCACATGCTCACTCAAGGCAGGCTACTCTGCACGCAGCACACGATTCTGTGCACCACCTTGCAGGTTCATACCCGGCTCGTACGCGAAGAAGGCTTCCCACCAGGGAGTTCGCAAGC
>JAFQDY010000028.1 GCA_017399325.1 Oscillospiraceae bacterium | reverse complement strand
GCCCAAGGGCCGTTGGTGCGACGTTGCTCTGTGTGTTCCCGCTGTCTGCATCCCCGCAGCTGTCCGGGCTATGCGCGAGACCCGCGTGGGCATCGGCGCTGAAAACTGCCACGCCGCTGCTTCCGGCGCTTACACCGGTGAGATCGCTACCAACATGCTGGTAGATGCCGGCTGTAAGTATGTGATCATCGGCCACTCCGAGCGCCGTGAAATGTTCGGTGAGACCGACGCAACTGTCAACGCCAAGGTTCTGGCCGCTCTGAATGCAGGCCTGACTCCCATTTTGTGCTGCGGCGAGACCCTCCAGCAGCGGGAAAGCGGCGTTACCACTGAGCATATCGCTATGCAGATCAAACTGGCTCTGCAGAACGTTCCCGAAAGCAAGATCCGCAAGGTCGTGATCGCTTACGAGCCCATCTGGGCCATCGGCACCGGCCTGACCGCCACCCCCGAGCAGGCACAGGAAGTCTGCGAAGGCATCCGCACCGTGGTTCGCAAACTGTACTCCTCCAAGAATGCCCGCGCCATCTCCATTCTGTATGGCGGCAGCATGAACGAGAAGAACGCCTACGAACTGCTGGCTCAGCCCGACATCGATGGCGGCCTGATTGGCGGCGCATCTCTGGTTCCCGAGAAGTTCGTGCAGATCATCAACGCTGCAAACCAGCCCACCGCTTAACTTATCAGAACGGGAGCAGCCTCTGCTGCTCCCGTTTGTCTAATTATTATTGTGTAGGGGTGACCATTGGTCGTCCGCCCTTAAATTTTTGTCTTACGGACGGGCAATGCCCGCCCCTACATTGTAATTTTACATCTCATCAGGAGAAATCGTATGGAAACATTGCTTCTTTCTGCACAAAATCAAGAAACCGCAGCCCTTGCGGCAGAACTGATCAAAAAGGGCGAACTGGTGGCCCTGCCCACGGAGACCGTGTACGGTCTGGGCGCTGACGGCTTAAACCCCGACGCAGTCGCCAAGATCTTCAAGGCCAAGGGCCGCCCCCAGGATAACCCCCTGATCCTGCACATTGCAGACGCTGCCGATATGGAAAAATACTGCCACAGCATTCCCGATGCAGCCTACGCACTGGCAGAAAAATTTTGGCCCGGCCCGCTGACTATGGTGCTGCCGGCCAAGGACATCGTTCCCAAATGCACCACCGCCGGCCTTTCCACCGTAGCCATTCGTTGCCCGGATTGCGAAATCACCCGTGAAATCATTCGGCTGGCGGGCGTACCTATTGCCGCCCCCTCGGCCAATATTTCCGGAAAACCCTCCACAACCACTGCCCAGCACGTTTTGCACGACCACGAGGGTAAAATTCCTATGATCGTGGACGGCGGCCCCTGCCGTGTGGGTGTGGAATCTACCATTATCGATTTAAGCGACGAGCGCCCACGCCTTTTGCGCCCCGGCGGCATTACGCCCCACCAACTTGTAGAAGTAGTAGGCGACCTGATCCTTGACAAGGCCGTTACCGAATCCGTTGCCAAAGACGCGGTGGTGAAAGCCCCGGGTATGAAGTATAAACACTACGCCCCGGCCTGCGAAGTCATCGTGGTAACCGGCTCCAAAGAGGCCGCCGCCAAGTACATCGTAGAGCATTATCAGCCCGGCAACCGAGTACTTTGTTTCGAAGAAGAACTGGAGACCTTTGCCGCCTTTTCTCCCCTGGCCTACGGCAAAGAATCCGACGAGGACTCTTTGATGGCAGGTCTGTTTGCCGCATTGCGGGAACTGGACGATGCCAAAATCGGCACAGTGTTTGCCCGCCGTCCCATTGGCAGCGGCAAGGCATTGGCGGTGCAGAACCGATTGATGAAAGCCGCCGGCTTCCGCACAGTGGATGCCGAACCCAAAGGTCTGGTTCTTGGCATCACCGGTGGCACCGGCTGCGGAAAAACAACGCTCTTAAAAGCCTTTGAAGAAATGGGCGGCTGGGTGGAAGATTGCGATCAGGTCTATCACCAGTTGCTGAAAACCGGCACGACCCTTTTGGACGCCATCGAAGCCCGCTTCCCCGGTTGCGTGGACGGTTTCAAATTAGACCGCAGGAAACTGGCCGGCATTGTTTTTAACGACCCGAAAGCCTTAGCGGATTTGAACGCCATTACCCACGGCGCGGTCAAAAAAGAGGTGCTGCGCCGGCTGGAGCATATCCCCGGCGGCTATCCTATCGCCATCGATGCCATCGAACTGTTCGACGGCGGCCTGGCGGAACTGTGTGATGTAACCGTAGCGATTACCGCCCCTGAAGAAGACCGTGTCAAGCGTTTGATCGCCCGGGATTCCATTTCTGAGCAGCAGGCATTGGAGCGAATTTATGCCCAAAAACCGGAATCCTACTTCCGGGAAAAATGCGACTATGTTTTGGAAAACAACGGCACACCGGAAGAGTTCCGGGAAAAATGCCTTGCGTTTTTCCGGAATCTGCTTATAATAAAAGAAAAACCGTAACGGAGGAATTTACAATGGAAGAATTGAAAAACACTCTTTTTTACGCTCCCAAAAACGGCTACGCTACCCTGACCGAGGAGCAACGGGCCGAAATGGAATGTTACTGCAAGCGCTACGCCGCTTTTATGGACGAGAGCAAGACCGAGCGGGAAGCCACCGCCTGGACCGTTTCCACCGCCATTGCCAACGGCTTTAAGGGTATGGTGCCCGGTATGGAATTAAAACCCGGCGACAAGGTATTCTACAACAACCGTGGCAAGAGCATCATTCTGGCGGTCATCGGCAGCGAAAGCCTTGCCCAGGGCGCCAACATCTGCGCCGCTCACACCGACTCTCCCCGTATGGACTTAAAGCCCAATCCCCTGTATGAGGAATCCGAAATTGCTTACTTCAAGACCCATTATTACGGCGGCATCAAAAAGTACCAGTGGGCAACCATTCCTCTGGCCCTCCACGGCGTTGTCTACCGCAAGGACGGTTCTTTGGTCACCATCACCATCGGTGAAGACGACAATGACCCCATTCTGTACGTGTCCGATTTGCTGATCCACCTGTCTGCCGACCAACTGCAGAAACCTGCCGCCAAGGTCATCGAAGGCGAGCAACTCAATGTAATTCTGGGCACAGAACCCTTAAACGGCGAAGGCTCCGATTTGGTGAAACTCCACATTATGAAACTGCTAAACGAAAAGTACGGCATCACCGAGTCCGACTTCCTGTCTGCCGAACTGACCATCGTACCTGCCGGCAAGTGCCGGGAAGTGGGTCTGGACAGAAGTTTACTCGGCGCTTACGGCCACGACGACCGGGTCTGCGCTTTTGCAGAGATCGAGCCCCTTTTGACAATGGGCATTCCCAAGCACACCGCAGTTTGCATTCTGGCGGACAAAGAAGAGATCGGTTCTGTGGGCATTTCCGGTATGCGCAGTCAGGCATTCGAGTACTTTATGGAAATGCTGTGTGACAGCCAGGGCGTGAAATTGACCCAGTGCTTTGCCAACTCCTTCTGCCTGTCTGCCGATGTTACCAACGCCTTTGACCCCAACTTTGCCGAAACCTGCGACCGCCGGAACAACTCCAAGGTCAACTACGGCGTAGCCATCTGCAAGTACACCGGCGCCCGCGGCAAGAGCGGCGCAAGCGATGCCTCTGCCGAGGCTATGGGTCATATCCGCACTGTGCTGGACAACGCCGGTGTCCTGTGGCAGACCGCCACGATGGGCAAGGTAGATCAGGGCGGCGGCGGCACCGTTGCCGGCTATATGGCTGACCGCAACATCGTTACTGTAGACGCAGGTGTGCCTGTGATCAGTATGCACGCGCCCATCGAACTGGTCAGCAAGTTGGACTGCTATATGACCATGCTGGCCTGCAAAGCAATTTACCTGGCATAACCTTTTTTATACAGAAGGCGCGCCCTTGGGCGCGCCTTTTCCCTTTTGGAGGTCACTATGATTCCCATTTTGCTAAAATCCGCCTCACTGGTCAGTTTCATTATTCTGGGGTACATTCTGAAACGAATTGGTCTGTTCGGTCCTGAAGATTACCGGATCCCCACCAAAATTGTTATGAACATCACCATGCCCTGCGCCGCCATTGTGAGTTTTGCATCCTATCAGCCGGATCTGTCGTTGCTTTTGGCAACTGCCATCGGCTTTGCCTTAAACTGTCTGATGCTGACAGCCGCCTATTTTGTCAGCCGTGGCACACCCCGTTCCATTCGGGCCATCTGGCTCAATTGCGTGCCGGGCTTTAACATCGGCGCATTCGCCATGCCCTTTATTCAAAGTTTTTTAGCGCCGGCCAGTCTGGTGGGCACCTGCCTGTTCGACACCGGCAGTGCCCTGATGTGTAACGGTACCACCTACGCCATCTCCCGCAACATTCTGGACGGTTCTAAGGGGCTGAATCTGAAGAACATCGGCAAAACGCTTTTGCGTTCCGTTCCCTTTTTGACATACTTTATTTTGTTGATCGTTACATTGATAAAACTGCCTATCCCTCAGGGCCTTGTGAATTTCATCACCCCCGCCGCCAACGCCAACGCCTTTATGGCCATGCTGATGGTGGGAATGATGCTGGATCTGAACATTGAAAAAGCCTGCTTAAAGCAAATGGCCGGCATTCTTGCTCTGCGGTATTCCATCACCATCATTTCCGCCGCCTTGTGCTATTTCTGCCTGCCTCTGCCCATCGAAATCCGGCAGGCGCTGGCCATCACCGTATTTGCCCCCGTGGGTATGGTTTCCACCGCTTTATGCGTAAAGGCAGGCGGTGACCCTGCCGTTGCTGCCGGCACAAACTCTCTGTCCATTCTCATCAGCGTGCCCTGCATTGTCTGCTTACTGGTCATATTTGGTGCTTTGTAGTCCTTTACAATCGCCGCAAAAAATGCTATACTGATTTTATCTGTTGTGAAAGGAGAATTTGCGTATGCGCCAATATTTTGAACGGCTGAAACACGCCATCGTCAAAGGCGACTGGGTACTGCTGCTGCTGTGTGTGTTCACATCGGCGTTCGGCTGTCTGATGACCGCCAGTACCACCAACTACTTAAATTCTCCCCGTTACATCATTCTGCAGATCGTGGGAACGGTCATTGGCATTTTGCTCTATGCCGTTGTATCCTCTTTGAATGTTGACTTTTTGATGGAACACCGCAACGCGCTGGTTGTTTTCAACATTCTGTTCCTTGCACTGCTGATCCCCTTCGGCGTGGAAGTCGGCGGTAATAAGAGTTGGGTCGACCTGCCGATCCTGCCCTTTAACATTCAGGTAGCGGAAATTTGTAAAATCACCTATATCCTCATTGCCGCGTCCATTATGAACGCCCACAAGGAGAATATTTCGTCCCTTCGTTCCGTTGTGCATATGGGCCTGCATCTGGCGCTGCTGTTTATTATGAATATGGTTTTGTCCGACGATATGGGCGTTTCTCTGATCTTCGTTTTCATTTTCGCAGTCATGGCCTTCGCCGGCGGTGTTCATATCCTGTGGTTTGCCGGTGCCATCGGGGCGGCTGTATTGGCTTTCCCCTTTGTGTGGCCCCGTATGGACTCTTACCAGCGGCTTAGAATCGAAGTGTTGTTTGACCCCTCTTTGGACCCGGACGGCACCGGCCCTCTGTGGCAGACCACATTAAGTCAGCGGTCCTTGACCGGCGGCGGTATGACAGGACAAGGCCTGTTCAACGGCCACCGCACCCAGAACGACGCCTTCACCGGCCAGCATACGGACTTCGTCTTCTCCGCCATTGGTGAGGAGTTAGGCTTCGTTGGCTGCGCAGCCGTTTTGCTGGTGCTGGGCGTGATCATCGCCCGTTGTGTTTGGGTGGGTATGCGCTCCCCCGACTATGGCCGCCGGATAATCTGCATCGGCGCGGCCGCCGCGTTAACGTTCCAGATTTTGATCAATGTGGGTATGTGCGTCGGATATGCGCCGGTTATCGGCCTGACCCTGCCCTTTATCAGTTACGGTCCCAGTTCCATCGTGTCGCTGTATGCAATGCTGGGTCTGGTCTCCGGCATCTATGCCCGACCAAAGGCCACATCTCACGAGCGGTACATTCGCCCGCCCCTTTCTTAACGCAATAAGGAGAACACCAATGAAAGCATTTATGGACAAAGATTTCCTTTTGGAAACCGAAACCGCCAAGCATCTGTTCCACGATTACGCGGAAAAACTGCCGCTGGTTGACTACCATTGTCACCTTAATCCCCGTGAAATTTACGAGGATCGCCGTTTTGATAACTTAACGGAAGTGTGGCTGGGCGGCGAGAACCCCGACGGTACATTCGCCGGCGACCACTATAAGTGGCGGCTGATGCGTTCCAACGGCGTAGAAGAATCCTACATCACCGGAAACAAGCCCCCTTATGCGCGGTTTTTGAAATTTGCCGAAGCGCTGGAAATGGCCATCGGCAACCCAATGTACCACTGGTGCCATTTGGAATTGCAGCAGTTTTTCGGCGTGTACGAACCCCTCACCACGGAAAGCGCCCCCCGGATCTGGGACATCTGCAATGAAAAACTCCGCAACGACCCGGACCTTTCCGCCCGGGGCTTGATCCGCAAAGCCAATGTGGCCTTCATCGGCACCACCGATGACCCCATCGATGACCTTTGCTATCACGAAAAGATCGCCGCTGATGAGACCATTTCCGTAGTTGTCGGCCCGTCCTACCGCCCCGACAAAGCGGTGAATATTCACAAAGACGGCTGGAAGGCCTATATGGAAAAACTGGCCGCATCTGTGGGCAAGGATTCCCTTCCCACTATGGCTGACGTTTTGGACGCGCTGACCCAGCGGCTGGATCATTTCCACGCCCGGGGCTGCAAAGCCAGCGACCACGGCCTTGACTATGTGCCTTTTCAGAATTACACCGTGGAACAGGCCGACAAGGTCTACCAAAAGGCCCTTGCGGGCGAAACGCTCACCATCGAAGAAATCGAAGGTTTCCAAACGGTGATCCTTCTGTATTTGGGCAAGGAATACGCCAAGCGGAACATCGTGATGCAACTGCATTACTCCTGCCTGCGGAACAACAACGCCCGTATTTTCGGTCTGCAAGGCCCGGACACCGGTGTGGACGCCATCGCCCAGAACACCTGCGGCGGTAACATTTCCCAATTGCTGTCTGCTTTGGATATGGCTGGCGCTTGCCCCAAGACCATTTTGTATTCGCTCAATCCCGCCGACAACGCCCAGTTGGGTACGCTGATCGGCTGCTTCCAGGATTCCTCCATTCCCGGCAAGATCCAACACGGCTCTGCCTGGTGGTTTAACGACAACAAAACCGGTATGCAGGACCAGATGATCTCCCTTGGCAATCTGGGGCTTTTGGGCAACTTTGTAGGTATGCTCACCGACTCCCGCTCCTTCTTAAGTTACGCCCGGCACGATTACTTCCGCCGGATCGCCTGCAACCTGATCGGCGCTTGGGTGGAAAACGGCGAGTACCCCAACGCAGAAGCCTCCCTGAAAAAGATCGTGGAAGGCATCAGTTACCGCAACGCCGTCCGCTACTTTGATTTATGAAAGGAATCCCCCGACGAGATTCGTCGGGGGATTCCTTTTATAATTCTTCTATGTAGGACACGCCGGGAATATCCAGCACAATGTCCAGCATCTGCTGGTGATTCTGGCGTTTTTTGCCTTTGAGGGTAGCGGTGTATGCCCGGGTGCCGGACTCGCCGCCGGCGCCGGATTCCCGCAACACATCGCTCACTTCAATTTCATTGTCCCGGACGGCCTTGAGAAAGTCCCCCAAAGTGACCTCTTGTGTCAGTTCCACATACACTTCCGCCCGATTGCTTCTTTTGTGCAGATTGGAATCCATTTTCTGCAGCAGCGTAATGACTACGAAAATCGCCATCGCGCCAACCACCGCCACTTCATACAAGCCGATGCCCAGCGCAAGACCAACCGCCGCCGCGGTCCAAAGACCGGCTGCGGTGGTCAGACCTTTGATCTGACTGCGGCGGGTTACTACAATGGTGCCTGCGCCCAAAAAGCCGATGCCGCTGACCACTTGGGCACCCATACGCACCGGGTCGCCCGCGCCATACACTTGATAGATGTACTGATTGGTTAACATAATCATACAAGAGCCTACACACACCAGCATATAGGTTCTAAGTCCTGCCGGTCTGTGCTTCATACCGCGCTCCAAACCCAGCAGACCGCCGATCA
Source organism: Oscillospiraceae bacterium (assembly GCA_017399325.1). Lineage (GTDB taxonomy): Bacteria > Bacillota > Clostridia > Oscillospirales > Oscillospiraceae > Faecousia. Next base: position 7,252 of record JAFQDY010000028.1, on the reverse strand, counting down.
GCACCGCCGCCAAAATGCGAACGATGATAGCCAAATAGGTAATTTCCCGAATTTCCATACTCTCACCTCGTTGTAACTTTATGAACGCGCCGCCCGATTATTCTGCCGCGATGGCTTCGATCTCGCACAGAACGTCCTTGGGCAGACTCTTCACCGCCACGCAACTGCGGGCCGGCTTGGACACGAAATACTGGGCGTACACTTGGTTGAATTCCGCAAAATCTCCCATATCCGCCAAAAAACAGGTGGTTTTGAACACCTTTTCAAATCCAACGCCGGCAGAAGCCAATATCGCGCCCACGTTTTTGCAACTTTGATGGGCCTGGGCAACGATCCCCTTGGGGATCTCACCGGTTGCAGGGTCAACGGGAATCTGCCCCGATGTGTAAACAAAGCCGTTCACCGCATAGCCCTGGGAGTAAGGACCGATGGCTCCGGGGGCGTTTTTTGTTTCCAAAATTTTCATAGTGTTTCCTTTCCCTGTATGGCCTGTTCCCGCCCTTGGCAGGTAAACAATATCACCTGCTTGTCAGCCGAAACTTCCTCCAAAATTTCCAGCGCCGCTTTCAGGCGCACATCGTCGAACCGCACCAGCGCATCGTCCAAGACAAGCGGTGCGTGGGGGGTCAGTTCTTCGGCAACCGCCAACCGGAGCGCCAGATACAGTTGATCCACTGTTCCGTCGCTGCGCCAAAGGGTGTTGCGCAATGTGGTTTCCGACTGGGTCGCCGCTTCCAGCGACATATCCTGTCCCAAAGTGATCCGTTGATACCGTCCGGCGGTCAGGCGGGCAAACAGTTCTTGGGCCCGCTGGGAGATCCGCGGCGCAAACCGCCGCTGTAATTCCCGGTTTGCCTGCAGCAAAATTTCCTGGGCACGGACAAGTGCGTTATAATGCTGCTCTAGCGCCGCGATTCTTGTCTGCAACTGCTGCTTTTCTGCTTCCAGATTGGCCTTTTGACCCAACGACTCCATCTGTCCCTGGCATTGACCCAGCCGCTGATGAAGTTGCTGCCGTTCCAACGCAAGTTCGGTCAACTGTTCCTCCGTCTCGTGGACCGAGAGTGTGAGGGTGTCTGCAAATTGAGGCGGTTGTGTTTGCTCGCCTGCCTGGGACAAGGCACTTAGCACCTGCTGGGCCTGCTCATATGCTCGCTTTTGTTCGTCCAAACGGCTGTAAGTAAGCAACTGTTGCCTGCAAAGTTCCTCAAATTGGGCCGGGGGCTGCTCACCGGTGATGGCCACAATAGCAGTGCCGTTTTCCTCCAACTGCCGGTTTAATTCTTCCAGTTCCGTTTGCCGGGCTCTCAGCAGGTCGTTGTAGTCCTGCTGCGTTTTGGCATAGTCTCGGGCCATAGATTCCCAATTTTCCTCCGGAATGCCCCGGTACTGCTCTTTGATTTGGGCAATCTGCGCTTTGATTTTCTTCTGTTTTCCTGCGCCGGTGATAAGTAAAATAATACCGCAAAGCGCAAGCACGCCTGCGCCTATAAGCCCGGGCAGATTCCTGCTCAGAAGGGCCAAAACCACACCAAGCAGGATAAGCGCACCACCCAAAATGAGGGGAACGGGCTTTTTCAAATCTTGCTTCAGTTGAGCAAGGGTCTTTCTGTAAAGGGCGGCTTCCTTTTCCGCATCTTCCGGCCGTTTGCCTCGGAATACTTCCGGCGAAACCGGCGGCTGGGGCAGGGGCGGCAGCAACTGAGCCTTGGTATGTAACACATCCCGCCGGTCTCTTAACTGCTGCAAATCTGTCATTGCCTGCCGGATTTTTTCCTCACCGGGAAGGTTTTGGCAAGCCTGCTCTGCCTGTTTTAAGGCGTCGGCAGCCACATCTTTTTGCAGTTGCGCCCCGGCCAGGCGCTGGGCATACTGCAAATGTTTCTCGTATTCCAGCGCCTGCTTGTGGTTTTTCAGCAAGCGGGTGTCTTCCTCCAATTCCCGCTGTCTTGCGGTAATCGAAGAAATTTGGTATTCCAGCGCCTCCATCTGCTGCAAATTCCGCTCCGTCTCTGCCAGTTTGGTCTCTGCTTCAGGCAGAAGTCCCTTTTTATTGAACCGGCAGCGGTTTTTCAGATCCCGCAGTTTCTGTGCCAGATCGTCTGCCGCGCCGCTTTCGTCTGCGGTGGTCACCAGTTCGTTTAAGCGCCGACGGAGCGATTCATCCTCGGTCACCGGCATTTCGGAAAGTCTTAAAAATCCCGCCCGGGCAAACACGCTCCGCTCCACCCCAAGCAGAACCTGCCCCGGCATTGCCACGGACAGTTCCGGCACGGGAATGCCTGTGTGGGTCTCATAGGCACTCACTTCGCCCATAGGGGTGCGGCCCTTGCTCTTGCGCTCGATGGTGATGTCTCGGCCACTCCAGCAAATGTCCATTCTGCCGGACATCGGCTGGCCGGACCAGGGGGCGTAATGCTCTTTATCCGGCAAAAAGCCTGCCTTTGCCCTTGCACCGGTGTCAATGCCGTAAAGCATAGCCATCAAAAAGGCGCACCAGGTACTCTTGCCCCACTCGTTGGGGGCTTCGATGATGTTCAGCCCTGCATCAAAGGTCAGGGTCTGCTGGGACAATTTGCCAAAGGTGGCTGTCATAGAATAGATCTTCACGGCAAGACCACCTCCTGTCCTTCCAGAAGCTGCCTGGAAATGCGGGCCGCCAGCAGGATCTCCTGCTTTTCTTCTTCGGTTGCATTTTCCATAGCCTGCTTCAACAGTCCAAAGTACACGCCCTCAAAATTGTCTTCGCCCAAAGCGCCCCAAATATCCACTTCCCGGGTGGTCTTATCACGCAAAATCAAATTGGGGAATCGGGCGTATTTTTCCTGTAACGCAGGCAAATCCGGGGCATCACAAGCACCCGTCAATGTGATCCTGTAATAATTTTCGTTTCCCATAGGGGGTAACAAACTATCCAGTTTTTCAATGGGTGTTTCCAGATCGTAAAACGCGATGCCCTCCAGCGGATAAAACCGTACAAAAGCGGTCTCGTCCAGTTCCACAATATAAACACCCTTCTGCCCCGGTTCGTCATAACCTTTGCCCATAGGGCAGCCGGGCCATGCACACAGGGTTTTTCCCGCGGTGAATTGGTCAGCCTTGTGGATATGGCCCAAAGCCAAATAATCCAGCCCGGAATCTTGTACCTGGCCTGCGGTGATGGGGTTATAGTTGGACCGGGCCGCAGCCGGATCGCCGTGGAACAGACCGATGGCGTATTTTTCATCGCAATCCGCCTTGAATCCGTTCAACAGGGCGGGGCAATCCATACTCTCAAACCCTGCGCCGTACACCCGGCAGTTCAAACCCGGCACAGATACCGATTCGATCCGGGAAGTCTTGAAAATATGCACATTTTCCGGCCAGATCTCTTTCACCCAGGCGCTTTGCGCATCGCAATAATCGTGGTTGCCCGGAGCGATAAACACCGGCACAGCCATATTTTTCAGCACTTCATATACCGTCCGGTAAGACGCGGCGGAATACACCCCGTCAAACACATCGCCTGCGATCAGCACCAAGTCGCAAGATTCCTGCTTGCAGACCTCTCCGATCCGGTCAGGGATCCGGGCCAAATTTTTCCGCAGCTGCCGGTCGTAGCCCTGCATGGGCGCATCCAGATGCCAGTCAGCGGTGTGAAGAATTTTCATCGTAACAATCCACCCTTTCCACTTTGCGGCACATTCCTGTGCCGGTGTCAATGGTAAATAAAACGGCTTCTAACTTGGTCGGGCCCTCTGCCCATTGGTAACGGCTGGGCAAATCACCCCGGAACTTGGCGATGGAAAGGGCCGGCTGAATGCCCAGCACCGAATGGCGGGGGCCAGTCATTCCCAAGTCCGTCACATAGCCTGTTCCTTTGGGCAGGATCTGGGCGTCGGCGGTGGGCACATGGGTGTGTGTACCCCAAAGGGCGCTGATGTGTCCGTCCAGCATATAACCCATAGCCAGTTTTTCCGATGTGGCTTCCGCGTGGACTTCCACCAAAATCAGTTTGGTGTCCAGTTTCTTGAGGATCTTGTCCACCAGCAAAAAGGGATTGTCCGGGGTGTAGTCCATATTACACCGACCGATCAGATCGATCACCGCCACCGGTCCGGCCTTGGTTTCATAAATGCCGTAACCTCTGCCCGGCGCTTGGGGCGCATAGTTTGCAGGCCGCAAAATCCGCGGATTTTCGTCCATATAGTCGGCAATTTCCCGCTTGCCGAATGTGTGGTTGCCCATGGTGATCACATCTGCCCCGGCGTCGAAAATATCCTCGGCCTGATTGGGGGTAATGCCAACCACGCTGGCGTTTTCTCCGTTGACCACCACAAAATCCGCGCAGGTCTGCTTCTTCAGCCAACGCAATGTGCGCTTTACCCGTTCCATACCCGGGTTTCCCACCACATCGCCAACTGATAATACCTTAAATTCCATTTCCTACTCCTATCTACTGAACCGACTTTCCGTACTCCGACGGAGTCATACCAAACATCTGCTTAAACTGCCGGGAGAAGTGCTGCACGGTGGAATATTCCAGCGCTTTTGCGATCTGTGAAAGGTTCAATTTCCCCTCACGAATGAGAAGTTTGCTTTTCTGCAACTTCATTCTGCGAATATACTCGCCCGGTGAAATCTGCAAGTGTTTATGAAACAGCGCCGTTAGGTAACTTACGCTGATGTCCACATTTTCCGCAAGCAGCGGCACCGTGAGTTTTTCCATAATGTGGGACGCCACATACTGCTGGGCCGCCCGGATTATCTGATTTTCGCTGCTCAGGCATTGGGTGGCCTGCCCGGTTTCCCTGCGGGCGTCTTCTTCCCGCAAAAGGGTCAAAAGCAGCATCTGCAAAAGACTTATGAGCATATCGCCGGAATAGTCATCCATTCGGGCCTGTTCCCGGAGCATCTCCTGAAGAATCGCCACCGCCCTGGGCGGCAGATGGATCCGCCGGTTGCACAACTTTTCAAGATCCGCACCCTTTGCTTCAAAAGAGACGGTGACCAGCCGGGGCGTTTCATTTCGGTCTGCGTGTTGGGTGTGCCACTGGTCTTTGCCGTAGAGCACCATATCCCCCTGCTCCAGCAGGATCTCCCGACCGTCTACTACCGCGTGCATTTTTCCCGCGTCCACGTACACCAGTTCCGGCATAGGCTGGGCCTCACCGGGGAACAAAAATCCCGGTTCTTTTTCCTGATACAAAAAGGCGCACAGTTTCGTCACCCGCAAGGTTTGTCCCATCGCCTGTTTTTCAGCAATGGTGGTGCGCAAAAGCCGGGGTATGGAAAGGCCCGCCATCTGCACCGCAGCCGGCCCGCCCAAAGCGGTCAGGTGAAATTCCACGCCGGCTTTCAACCGGACGGTCCTGTCCAGGTGAAAATCCAGATTTTCCCCTGTTTTTGTTGAAACTGATAAAACCGGCATACCCATTTCGCAGCCAAGCCAGGTGTCGGTAACGGTCTGATACACGGCGGTTTCCGTATTTGAGACGGCAACACTATGGCCGTTTATCAGCGCGGAAGGTTGGCCTTTTTCCGCAAAAACCACGCCAAATGCCTCAAAATCCTTATGATTGACGCTTTTTATCATCTTGCCGCCTCCTTCCTTACAAACAAATAATAGCGCTACCTTTCGGTAACGCTATTATTATATAAGAAAAAGTTCAAAATGGCAAATATTATCTCTGATATTCAAACTCAAAATTATAAATATCCACCACATCGCCATCTTCGATGCCCATTTCCTCCAACTTTTTGAACAGACCGCACTTGCGCAGTTGAATGTCAAAATAGTTTCTGGACTCGTAATCGTCGAAGTTGATATTCATAACCAGCCGTTCCAGCCAGGCGCCGGTGATCACCCAGGTGCTGCCAAAATGTTCGATCTCGAACTCGTCGGGGTTGACTGGGCCTGCAACAGGCGCCACATACTCCGGCTCGTAAATGGTGACCGGGGGCAGGGTGCGGAGTTTTTCCGCCACAACACGCATCAGGTTCTTTGTGCCCTGTGTTGTGCCTGCAGAGATCTCATACAGTTCATAGCCTGCCTTTTCCACATGAGAGCGCAGGCGCTCCAAATTGTCCGAATCGGGCATGATCAGGTCGCACTTGTTAGCCGCCACGATCATAGGCCGGTTGGAAAGATCCACGGAATAATTCTTCAGCTCCTCGCAGATAGCATCGAAATCCTCCACCGGGTCTCTGTCCTCACTGCCGGACACATCCACCACATGGACCAACAGCCGGCAGCGGTCAATATGCCGCAGGAAGTCGTGACCCAAGCCTGCGCCCTCGGCCGCGCCCTCGATGATGCCGGGAATATCCGCCATAACAAAGGACACGCCCTCATCCACATAAATCACGCCCAAATTGGGATAAAGGGTGGTAAAGTGATAGTTGGCGATCTTGGGGCGGGCGTTGGAAGTAACGGACAGAAGCGTAGACTTACCCACATTGGGGAAGCCAACGAGGCCCACATCGGCCAGCAGCTTCAGCTCCAGAATCACATCCCGTTCCTGACCCTTAAGACCTGCCTTTGCAAACCGGGGAACCTGCCGGGTGGGGGTTGCGTAATGGGCATTGCCCCAGCCGCCGCGACCGCCCTTGGCAATAACAAAGTCCTCGCCGGTGGACATATCCGCAATAATTTGGTTGGTTTCCGCATCCCGGACCACCGTGCCTCTGGGCACTTGGATCACAAGGGATTCGCCCCGCTTGCCGCTCATACTGCGTCCCTGACCGTTCTGACCGGATTGGGCAGCATATTTGCGCTTATAGCGGAAGTCCAGCAAGGTGGACAGATTGTCGTTGACCCGCAGGATCACACTGCCGCCGTGACCGCCGTCACCGCCGTCCGGGCCGCCGGATGCCACATATTTTTCTCGATGAAAGGCCACCGCACCGTCGCCGCCGCGACCGCCGCAGACGGTGATGCGCACCTTATCTACAAACATCTCCATATTGAAACACCTCCTTGGGATAGGTGAAAGGCCCCCTTGTGCAAAGGGGGCTGTCACCGCATTGCGGTGACTGGGGGATTGTCGCTATGAGAACAACCCCTCCGAGCAAAATCAAAGATTTTGCCCACTTGAATTTCGGTATGCCAGCCATCGGCAGGCATAGTTATCTTAATTCGCTTTGCTACCCCTTACACAGGGGAGGCTTTTCCTGCAAGTAAAAAAACTGCCGCAAAGTTTGCGGCAGTTTTTTTGCTTCAATTACTGCTCAGCAGCGTACACGGAGCACTGACGACGATCCTTGCCCTTGC
>JAFQDY010000027.1 GCA_017399325.1 Oscillospiraceae bacterium | reverse complement strand
TATGAAAAGCGGCATCGGTTTTGATGCTTCCAACTACGGCTATGCGGTGGTGGAAAAAAGCGATATGGTGTTCATTCCCGATCTGGATACGGCGGTGGTCGACCCCTTCTGCGCAATTCCCACCTTGTCTATGACCGGCAATGCCATGATCATTGACAGCCCGGAAAACCGTCCCCTTGCCCAGTACCCCCGCAATATCATCAAGGCGGCAGTTGCCTATATGAAAGAAAGCGGCGTTGCCGACGAAATGAAGATATTGCCGGAGTTTGAATTCTACCTGTTTGACGATGTGACATGGAATGTGGAAGGCCGCTATATCGGCGCAACGGTGGATGCAGAGCAGTCTTACTGGAATTCTGCCACACAAGGCCACGGCGTGGTCGTTCCCAAGCAGAAGAACTACCACATCGCCAAGCCTTTCGATGTGGCCTACGAGTGCCGCAGCGAAATGTGTATGCTGATGAAGGAAGCGGGCATTGATATTAACTATCACCACCCCGAAGTGGCGGCCTCCGGCCAGTTTGAGATCGAGCCCCAGTTGGGCGAAGTGGTACATATGGCCGATGCAACTATGATGATCAAGTACATCATTCACAATACCGCCCTGAAATACGGCAAGAGCGCCACCTTTATGCCAAAGCCCATATACGGCGAAGCCGGCAACGGTATGCATGTGCATATGCTCCTGTTTAAGGACGGTCAGCCGGTGTTCTCCGATGATAACGGCTATTCCCATTTGAGCCGGACCGCCCACTACTTTATCGGTGGTATCTTAAAGCATATCGGCTCTTTGTGCGCGCTCACCAACCCCAGCACCAACTCCTTCAAGCGCCTTGTGCCCGGCTTTGAAGCGCCTGTGACCGTTGGCTATGCCACTTCCAACAGAAGCGCGGTCATTCGCATTCCTGCCTATGCCAAGAGCCCCGACAAGCGCCGTTTTGAACTGCGCAACCCGGACGCCACCTGTAATCCCTACTTCTGCTATGCGGCCATCTTGATGGCAGGTCTGGACGGCGTGAAAAACAAGATCGACCCCCACGAAAACGGCTGGGGTCCCTATGATATGAACCTGTACAACCTGCCCGCGGAAGAAAAGGCAAAACTGCAGGGTCTGCCCACCTCTTTAGACGAGGCACTGGACTGCCTTGAAAAAGACCACGCATACCTGACAGAAGGCGGCGTGTTCCCCGAGGAACTGCTCTGCAATTTCATTGGCAGAAAGCGGGCCGAATGCAGAGAACTTGCGGCCATTCCGCATCCTGCCGAATTTGAGAAATACTATAACCTGTAAAAGGAGATGGAAGAATGAAGAACTTGACCTACCGCCATTTTGGTTCGGACAATTTTGATATTATTGCGGATTCTTACAGTTGTATGATCCGCCGTCACGGCGGCAAGGAATTTGCTTTGCATATTCATCCCAAGGGTGAAAGATGTCCCGGCTTGATCCTGCGTCCGGATGCAGGTTTTACTGCACAGGCAGGCGCTTACAAACTGCTGACCCAAATGGGCGCTTGCAGTGAGGAAACAGAAAAACTGGAACTGACTTATGCAAACGAAGATTCCGTTGAAACCACCGTGGGGTTCTATGCTGACCGGATCGAAATGGTCGCAACCTATACAGGCAAAGCGCCGGTCAAGTTTGAACAGTTGTATGTGGGCAGAGGTTCCCGTCTGTATACTGAGGAGGTATTCACTCCTACCCATCAGGACGAAGCCGCGGCGGTCAGCCATTATCTGCGTCCCGATGAAACGGTGGTGCTGGCCCCCGGTCTGATGTCGCCCCCGCCTTGGTGTTTTTCTGCAAAGCAGACCAATGCCCGCTGGATGGGTTTTGCATTGGAACCCACCGTAGAAGAAATGGACTTTTTCTCCTTCGGTTCACACCCCGGTGCAGATCGGGAATATGCGTGGAAGATCGACTATAGCGGAGTGGCCGTCACCCGCAAGGCGTACACCTCACCGGCGGTGGTGTTCCGGTTCGATCTGGAAGACGAATTTGCGGTGCTGGATAAGCATGTAAAGACCATCGTGGAAACGGGAAAACTGGTTATTCCCGACCGGAAGATCCCCCGTTGGCAGTACGGCGTTTCTGCCTGCGGCTGGCGGTGGCAGCACTCCAAAAAGGATGCCTGCACCCAGGAACTTTACCAAAACTATCTGGACACTTTGGAGCAGTTCGGTTTGGATTGCGACACTATGATCATTGACGATTTCTGGGGCGATCCTGCCAAACACGGCATATGGAAAACAGACGAGACCCGCTGGCCCGATATGCGCGGCTTCACCGATGCCCAGCACAAAGCGGGACGGCACGTCCTTTTGTGGGTCTGCGCTTTCTCCAACGGCCTGCCGGAAGAAGAATGCCGGGGCGGTGTCCACAACATTGAATCGCCTGTCTGGCAGGCGCGGCTGCGGGAAGATGCCCGCCGGTTGCTGTCGGACGAACCGGGTTGCTACAATGCTGACGGCGTGAAGTTCGACTTCACCAGCGCAATGCCCCAAGCCACCGAAAATGACAAATTCCGGGGCGTGGGCTTTATCCGGGAGCGTTTCCGCTTGCTATATGAGGCGCTCACCGCGGTCAAACCCGATGCCATGATCGTCTGCCAGTGTATGAACCCCTATTTCGTGCCCTATCAGACGGTGATCCGCCTGAACGACTATTTTGCCCTGCCGGAACACGGTATGGAGGAAATGGGGACCCGGGCGAAAGTGGCAAAGGCCATTGGATTCGGGATCCCTGTGGATACCGACCATATTTCCTTCAACACATTCTCTTACAAAGGCGGATACGACTACTACAGAAATATGGACAAATTCGGTACGGTTTCCGTGTATGTGAACCGGGACGACATTGAAGACCCTGAAGTCTGCGCTATTTTGAAAGAGCAGGTCGACCGGAATCTGAAACGGAAGTAAAAAACGAAAAGAGGCGTTTTTATGAAGCAGACAGATTGGAAAATCATTTTCAACAACTACGACGGCCCTGAGAAAAAAGCCATCCACTTCCTGTCCAAGGAGGCTGGCCGCTGGCTGATCCGTGAGCCGCAGGTGTATCGGATCTATGTTCTGCCCTGCGAAAAAGAGGGCAGCGCACCTAATAAAAACACCATCTTCGTAGGCCGCTACGAGGACAGCGCCGCTATCAAGCAATGGGTAGCCGCCGATGAGATCCCCGCAGACGGTTACTTGGTGAAGATCATCCCCAATCCGGAGGATGAAGAGGGTCGCTTTGTGATCATCACCGCCCACACCCCCGTAAATGTGTATTACGGCGCTGTCAGCTTCATTGACGATCTGCTGCCCCACTATAGTCAGGAATTTTGCCCCAATCAGATTGCGGATTTGGTCTTTGACAGACCCTTGGAGCCCTGCTGCTACACAGACAGACCTGACCATAAGGTCCGCAGCATCTTCACTTGGGGTCATTCCATCAATGACTACCGGTCCTACATCGACAATATGGCACGGCTTAAATTCAACGAGCTGATCCTTTGGAACGATTTTCTGCCCCTGAACATCCGGGAAGTGATTGACTATGCCCACTCCTACGGCATCGCGGTGAACCTTGGCTACAGCTGGGGCTGGTCTACCAACCAATGCTCCGGCACTACCGATGTGAGCGACGAAGCGCTGTCCGGGCTGAAGGATGAGATCATCCGGGAGTACGAGGAAAAGTATGCCCAGACCCAGTGCGACGGCATCTACTTCCAGTCCTTCACCGAGCGTAAGGACGAGTATATCGGCGGCCGCCTGATCGCCGAGGCGGTTACCTCCTTAGTCAATATGACCTCCGGTGAGCTGCTGAAGAAATACCCCGACCTGAAGCTGCAGTTTGGCCTCCACGCGTCCTCTGTCCACACCCATCTGGACGAGATCGAAAAGGTGGACCCCCGGGTTCAGATCCTGTGGGAGGACTGTGGCGAGTTCCCCTACGGCTATGCGCCGCTGGTGCTGGACGAAGCCAAATACGAGGATACGCTGGAATTTACCAAGAAACTTTTGGCTCTGCGTGACGGCGCCAATGTGGGACTTCTGTTTAAGGGCGTTATGATGCTGGATTGGACAAAATTTGTCCATCAGCAAGGCCCTTATGTAATGGGTGAAAACCACGCAGACATCGCAGACCACGATCGGAAAATGCGTACAAACGGCTGGCGGGGCTACACCGCTCTTTGGCTGCAAAGCGGCGCAAGAGCGGCTCAGATGCTGCAGTGCATTGCGGATAACAAAAAGGCGGATGTGGAAATGAGCTTTGCCGGCACCTTTGACGGCGGCATTTATCTGCCTATGGCTTTGTGCGCCCAGATGTTCTGGAGTAATAACGAAGCGTATTCGGACATCTTAGAAAAGGTTGCCAAAAGACCTTGTATCGCAAAAGAATAACAAAAACCCTCTGTTGCAGGTTGTACCTCGCGGCAGAGGGTTTTTCTGTGGACAGAGGCTGTTTTACAAAAATAACTGGAAGTTATAAATAGTGAAAACAACAGTGATTTGAATTATGGATTTTTCTGCGTTATACTAAATGTAGAAAGTACACAGAATTTTTTGGAAAAAACATTGTTTTTTGTGCAAGGAGGGCAAAAATGGCAAAAGTAATGTCGGTTTCCGATGCCGTAAAGGCGTATATCAAAGACGGTTCTACCGTTACTTTCGGCGGATTTGTGGGTTCTGCCCATCCGGAAGAAGTGTCCTTGACCATTGAAAATGAATTTTTAGAAACAGGACATCCTGCCAATCTGACGCTATTGTACTGCGCAGGTATGGGCGACAGCAAGGATAAGGGCCTGAACCATTTGGGCCACGAAGGCCTTGTTTCCAAAATCATCGGCGGCCACTGGGGTCTTGTTCCCAAACTGCAGAAGTTGGCGCTGGAGAATAAAGTGGCGGCCTACAATCTGCCCCAGGGCGTGATCAGCCAGTTGTACCGGGACATCGCAGCCGGCAAGCCCGGAGTGATCACCCATGTGGGTCTGAAGACCTTTATTGATCCCCGCTTGGAAGGCGGCAAGATCAACCAAAAGGCAAAGGATGCCGGCGATATCGTGGAAGTGATCAATATCCGCGGTCAGGAGAAACTGTTCTACCACGCGCTTCCCATCGATGTGGCGGTCATCCACGCTACATATGCCGATGAGCACGGCAACTGCACTATGGAGCGCGAGGGTGTTACCTTGGACGCTCTATCCATCGCTCAGGCCACCAAGAACTCCGGCGGTAAGGTGATCGTGCAGGTTGAAAATGTGGTTCAGTTCGGTTCCTTGGACACCCGTCTTGTAAAGATCCCCGGCATTCTGGTAGATGCGATCGTGATCGCCAAGCCGGAAAATCATATGCAGACCTTCGAGGTAGCGTATAACCCTGCATACAGCGGTGAGATTCGCGTCCCCGTGGATGCCCTTGCGCCCTTGCCTATGGATGTTCGCAAGGTGATCGCCCGCCGGGCCGCAATGGAACTGGTCCCCAATGCCATTGTAAACCTTGGTTTGGGTATGCCGGAATGCATTTCCGCAGTTGCGGCGGAAGAGGGCGTCAGCGACACCATGGTCCTGACTGCCGAAAGCGGTGTGATCGGCGGCGTTCCCGCAGGGGGATTGAGTTTTGGCGTAACGGCCAATGCCGAGTGCGTTGTCGACCAGTCCTACCAGTTCGACTTCTATGACGGCGGCGGTTTGGATGTTGCCTTCCTGGGCCTTGCGGAAATGGACGGAGACGGCAATGTGAATGTTTCCAAATTCGGTACGAAACTGCCCGGCTGCGGCGGCTTTATCAACATCACCCAGTGCGCGAAGAAGGTCGTCTTCTGCGGCACCTTTACCGCCGGCGGTCTGAAAGAAGATTTCCGCGACGGCAAGGTAGAGATTGTGCAGGAGGGCAGAGGCCATAAACTGGTTGAGAAAGTCCAGCAGATCACCTTCAGTGGCGAGTACGCAAGAGAAATGGGCCAGAAGGTCTACTACATCACCGAGCGCGCTGTCTTCGAGCTGACAGAAGAGGGTGTTGCCCTGATCGAGATCGCTCCCGGTGTTGACCTGCAGAAGGACGTTCTGGATCAGATGGATTTCAAGCCCGTCATCGGTGATGTGAAACTGATGGATGCCAGATTGTTCAACGAAGAAAAAATGGGTCTGACCCTGTAATTTCATGGAGGAGAAGCGTATGAGAAATGCAGTTATCGTCAGTGCAGTCAGAACCGCTGTCGGTTCCTTCGGCGGCACCTTGAAGGATATTTCCGCAGCCGATCTGGGCGCGATCGTTATCAAAGAAGCCGTTAAGAGAGCGGGTATCCAGCCTGCCGATGTAGACGAAGTCTATATGGGCAATGTTGTGCAGGCCGGTCAGGGTCAGAATGTGGCTCGTCAGGCTGCTGTAAAGGCCGGTATCCCCGTTGAAAAGCCTGCCATCACCCTGAATATGGTTTGCGGCTCCGGTCTGCGTGCCGTTTCCTTGGCTGCCCAGCTGGTTCGTCTGGGCGATGCCGATGTGATCGTGGCCGGCGGTACCGAGAATATGTCTATGGCTCCCTACACTATGCCCAAGGCAAGATGGGGACAGAGAATGGGCAATGCCACTATGATCGACACCATGATCAACGACGCTTTGACCGATGCTTTCAGCGGCGTCCATATGGGCATCACCGCAGAAAACATTGCTGAGCAGTGGAATATCACCCGGCAGGAGCAGGATGCATTTGCCGCTGCATCTCAGCAAAAGGCTGAGGCCGCTATCAAGGCCGGCAAATTCGCAGACGAGATCGTGGCTGTTGAGATCCCCCAGAGAAAGGGCGATCCCATCGTATTTGATACCGACGAATACCCCCGCTTCGGCGCAACTGCCGAGGGTATGGCCAAGCTGAAGCCTGCCTTCAAGAAGGACGGCACCGTTACCGCAGGTAATGCCTCCGGCATCAACGACGGCGCTGCCGCACTGGTCATTATGAGCGAAGACAAGGCCAAGGAACTGGGCCTGAAGCCTATGGCAACGATCCTGTCCTATGGCTCCAAGGGCTTAGACCCCGCCATTATGGGTTACGGTCCGTTCTACGCGACCAAGACCGCTCTGGAAAAGGCAAACCTGACCGTTGATGATCTGGATCTGATCGAAGCAAACGAAGCCTTTGCTTCCCAAAGCATTGCCGTTGCAACAGATCTGAAGTTCGATATGTCCAAGGTCAATGTAAATGGTGGCGCCATCGCTATCGGCCACCCGGTTGGCGCATCCGGCGCAAGAATTCTGGTCACACTGCTGCACGAAATGAAACGCCGGGATGCCAAGAAAGGCCTTGCTACCTTGTGCATCGGCGGCGGTATGGGTACGGCCATCGTAGTAGGCCGGGAATAATATAACGAAAGGAAGGGCAACAATATGAAAATTTTTGTACTTGGCGCAGGCACAATGGGCGCAGGTATTGCGCAGACCTTCGCGGAAATGGGTTTTGAAGTGATCATGCGTGACATCAAAGACGAGTTTGTAGACAGAGGCCTTGCCGCGATCCATAAGAAAATGACCAAACTGGTAGCCAAGGAAGTGTTTACCGAGGAGCAGAAGGATGACATCTTGTCCCGCCTGTCCGGCACGACCGACATTAGGTATGCGGCAGACTGCGATCTGGTGGTGGAAGCGGCCGTGGAGAATATGCAGATCAAAAAGCAGATCTTTGCGGAACTGGATGAAATCTGCGGCGAAAACACCATTTTGGCAACCAACACTTCTTCACTTTCCATCACCGATGTGGCATCGGCCACCAAGCGGCCCGACAAGGTCATCGGTATGCACTTCTTTAACCCCGCACCGGTTATGAAACTGGTGGAGATCATCAAGGGTATGGCAACTTCCGAAGAGACCTTCAACACCGTAAAGGAAGTGGCGGAAAAACTGGGCAAGACGCCGGTCGAGGTGGCGGAAGCCCCCGGCTTTGTGGTCAATCGCATTTTGATCCCTATGATCAACGAGGCATTCGGCATTCTGGCAGAAGGCGTTGCCACCGCCGAAGACATTGACCGGGCTATGATGTTGGGCGCAAATCACCCCATGGGTCCTTTGGCCTTGGGCGATATGGTGGGCTTGGATATTTGCCTGGCAATTATGGATGTGCTTTATAGCGAAACCGGCGACAGTAAGTACCGGGCCCATAGCCTGATGCGGAAGTATGTAAGAGCCGGTTGGCTGGGTAAGAAGACCGGCCGCGGTGTTTATCAGTACTAAACCAATAAAAACCCCTCGGGAATCCCGAGGGGTTATCTTTATGCAGTTTCCAATGCCAGTATCTTTTCTTTGTCCTTGCGGGCTGTCCGCAGAACGAACAGGAAGACTACGATCACGCCGACCAACACAGCGGCAAAGAACCAGAAACAGAAGCGATAATCACCTGTGAGTTTGCGCAAGGCCTCACCTAAAGGAGAGCCGAGACAAAGACCCAAAGAATTCATTGCCATAAAAATGCCCAAAACCTTGTTGTAAGAGGCTGTGCCAAACAGGTCGTTTGTCAGCAGCGGGATCATAACCGTTTCCAAAGGCAGTGCGATGCAGGAGAGTACAGAGGCGGTCATCGCCATCACCAATCCCAGCGCAGAGTTTGTGAGCAAGCCTTTCAGAACGAAAGTGCCAAGCGCCGCCAGTTGGCACATCAGCAGCGCTACACGCAACCCCCACTTGTCATAAACCGCGCCTACGCCGAACTTGGAAAAGGTAAGTACCAAGGAAGATACAGTTGCCGTGGTGGCGATAAAAGCGGGGTTTATGCCCAAATCGGTCATATACACTATGGTGATGCTGCCAATGCTCTGCAGGCTGATGCCGGTGAGGAAAATCAAAACAGCGCCAATGTAGAAATAGGCCTTCTTTTTCACATCTGCATATTCTATGCCGGACCACAAAGTTCCCCGGGGCGCTTTCTTTTTCTTATTGTTTGTAACGATAGGTTCGTTGGAAGTGTTATCCCGAAGGAAAAACAGAACGATCACACTGACGGCCAGAGAAATGATGGCAGACAGCCAATAGGCGTTGCGATATCCAAAGGTTTCGCCGTTGTTGATAATGGGGGAAATGATCTGGGCGGCAATTGCACCGCCGACACCGTTGGCGGACATAACAATGCCTGTGTACTTACCGATGTCCTTTTTGAACCAGCGACGGATCACAGTGCCTGCCATTGTGCCGCCGCAAAATACGATGCCCAGACCGTGCATAGCGCCGGCTAAGTAGATATGCCAGACATTTGTGGCCACAGCGCGGATCACAGTAGCGCCGGTCAAAGAAACCATACCCACAAAGGCCATCTTCTTAATGCCAAACCGGTTGACCAGCGCACCAAAATACAGGGCAACGATCACCTGCACCGCATAGCGGATACTGCTCCAGTAGGTATAAGTCAGCCGGTCGATATTCAGCGCCGAGGTGATCGGCACGGTGTACAGGCCAACGT
>JAFQDY010000026.1 GCA_017399325.1 Oscillospiraceae bacterium | reverse complement strand
CTCCTGTCCGTCAACCTTGATGGAGCCGGACACGATTTTGCCGTTCTTTTCCAAAATCTGCATGATGGAATAAGCGGTAACGGATTTGCCGGAGCCGGATTCGCCCACGATGCCGAGGACCTTGCCGCGCTCCAAATTAA
This sequence comes from Oscillospiraceae bacterium, assembly GCA_017399325.1. Lineage (GTDB taxonomy): Bacteria > Bacillota > Clostridia > Oscillospirales > Oscillospiraceae > Faecousia. Next base: position 9,185 of record JAFQDY010000026.1, on the reverse strand, counting down.
AGGATACGCCGTTAACCGCATTAACAGTACCCGCAGGGGTAGTAAAAGCAGTGTGCAAGTCGCGCACTTCAAGCAATGCCATAACTTAACGTTCCTTTCTTAGTGCTTCAATTTGGGGTCAAATGCGTCCCGCAGACCGTCGCCCAGCAGATTCAAAGACAGGACGATCAGGCTGATTACAATGGCGGGAATCACAAGACGGTAGGGATAAGAGTTAATGCCGTTGAGGGCATCGGATGCCAGGCTGCCCAGAGAAGGCATGGGAGCATTTACGCCCAGACCCAGGAAGGACAGATAACTCTCGGTAAAGATTGCGGAGGGGATCTGCAAAGCGGTGGAAATGATGACCACGCTGATGCAGTTGGGGATCAGGTGCTTGGTGATGATCCAGCCGGACTTTGCGCCGGCAGATTTGGCGGCCAGCACATATTCCTGCTCACGCAAAGACAGGATCTGACCGCGGATCAAACGGGACATAGATACCCAGTAAAGCAGCGCAAACACAAAGAACAAACTGATCATATTTGCGCCCAAACTTGCAAAGATCGTGCCTTCAATAGCATCGCCCAACGCCACCTTCATAACGGCGGCCAGCAGAATGACCATCAGCGTATCCGGCAGAGAGTAGATAATATCCACGATACGCATGATAATAATATCCACCTTGCCGCCGATATAACCGGCAAGCGCGCCAACGGTCATACCGATGATCAGCACGATGATACTTGCAAAGAAACCGACGGCCAGAGAGATTCTCGCGCCATAGACCACACGGATAAAGTAGTCACGGCCCTGGGAGTCAGTACCGAAGATATGGGGGAAGATGCTTTGGCTCTCACCCACATACTCGCCGAAGCAGACCACATAAAAACCTTTTTCGGTTTCGATCAAAGTGGCTTCACCGGGTGTTCTTACGCTCTTGCCTAACCAGTTAGCCTTCCAGATCCAATTGGTAACATCGGTCTCATTGGCCATGCCGGAGTTTTCATAACTGTTATATTTCACATCTTCCGACACGGTGCTTTTCAGCGCTGCAAAGGCTTCCAAACCGCCCTTGTTGGCGTTGTAGTCAGCCAGAATTTTATCTGCAGCGGCCTTCAGTTCCGCGCGGTTTGCCTCATACTCCAACCTCTGCGCATCGTCATCAAACTGCGTCTGCACAGGCGCAACGATGAAATACTCGCCGAAATTGGCCTTGCCCAACAACTGAACACTTTCAGTGGTGCCATATTTAAAGGGAGCCAGATTGTTATAGGAAGGGTCTACCGGACGGCCGGGCGTAACGCCCAGCATCTGTTCGTAGGAATAGGGCCAGAACATAGGCAGAAAGATCGATGTCAAAGTGATGAGGACCACAACGATCAAACTGATAGTGGCAATTTTATTCTTCAGCAGGCGCTTTACGCCGTCTTTAAAGAATGTGCTGGAAGGGCGCATCTGCACCATATATTCTTTTTCCGCATCGGTTGCGGGAATAAAATCGTCCACATCTACATGCATAGACAGCATGGGAAAGGGATTCTTTCTAAACTGCATAGCGCACCTCCTTACTCCAGAGTAATTCTGGGATCGACGACCTTATACATAATGTCGCTGACCAGATTCATAACAACGATCAGGGTCGCCAGCACAATGGTGGTACCCATAATAAGCGGATAGTCACGGTCGGTAATGGAACTGACGAACGCCCGGCCAATGCCGTTGACGGCGAAGATCTGCTCCACAACCAGAGAGCCGGTTACGATGTAAGCCAGCATCGGTCCCAAATAGGTAATGACAGGGATCAAAGAGTTTTTCAGCGCGTGACCGAAAATAATCTTCACGCCGGACACACCCTTGGCCCGGGCAGTACGGATGTAATCCTGCCCCAGCACATCCAGCATGGAAGAACGGGTCAGACGGGTGATGTAAGCGGTGGGATACAGCGCCAGGGTAATAACAGGCAGAATGTAGCCGCCCTCCATAGCACCGTTGGCCGGTACCAGTTGTAATTTCAGGGCAAACAGCAGTAACAGCAGCGTACCCATAATAAACGAAGGCATAGAAACGAATGCGGTGGTGATCACCATAATGATCTTATCGATGATCTTGTTCCGGCGAAGGGCTGCCACTGCGCCAAGGACAATGCCTGTAGCCGTTGCGCAGACTGCCGCGATCACACCCAACTTAACAGACACCTTCATACCGTCGGAGATGATCTCCATAACGGTACGGCCGCGGTTTTTCAAAGAAGGACCGAAGTCCATACGGGTCACGATGTCTTTCAAGTAAGTGGTATATTGCTCAAATACAGGCTTGTCCAAGCCGTATTTTGCATTCAGCGCAGCCTCTGCCTCCTCAGAAAGAGCTTTTTCGCCCAGAAAGGGACCGCCGGGCACAGCGCGGGTAACGAAGAACGTTACGGTGATGACAATCCATATCGTCAGTGCAGCCAGCGCAAGTCTTTTCAAAATGTATAGTAAAGTCTTGGAATTCATACTGTCTTTCCTTTCTTCAGCAACAACCCCCTCCGGCCCGAAAAAATGGCGATCGGCCTGACACCGGCAATGAGGGCATAATAATAGTTTTACTGTAATATTTGCATATTATATCACAAGCAATCTCTAATTTCAACATAACAATTCGAAAAAAATTAGGAGTTTTTTAACAAATTTGTGTGTTTTATGCACAAACATGTGTCCATAACAGTAAAACTTGCCGCCCCAAGATGCCGCCGGCACAGAAAACCCATTCTCGCTATTTTTCGCTTTTTCTGCGAAAATATACACATTTCGCCGTGGAAAATATTGCCATCCCCTACCCTACACAAGCATCAAAAACACCACCCGCCGGGTGGTGTTTTTGCAAAAGTATTTACTTCCATTTAAAACTGACAAGGCCAACGATATAGATCACAACGATGGCTGCCGGAACGATATAACAGAAAAACGGCTTCATCCAGTTTTTGACCTTCAGACCTTTGCCGGCGTTGGCTTCCGCAAGGAAGTTGCTCCAGCCCCAGCCGTAGCGCTTGCTGCAGCAGAAGGCAACAAACACCAGCGAACCCAGCGGCAGCAGGTTGGTGGAAACCAAAAAGTCCCACAGATCCAGCCATGCGCTATCCTCTGCAAAGGGGTGGAAATCGATAACGCTATAACCCAACGCCGTGGTGGTGGAGGTGAGGATAATGCCAATGGCGCAGATAATACTGCCCTTGGGTCTGCTCCAGCCGGTCATCTCCCGGATGCAGGCGAGAATGTTCTCAAGCACCGCAAAGATCGTGGACATAGCCGCAAAGACCATAAACAAGAAGAAAACCGAACCCCAGATCCTGCCGCCGTTCATATTATTAAAGACGGTGGCCATAGTATCAAACAGCAAGCCGGGGCCTGCGGTAACTTCCATATTATAGGTGAAGCAGGCAGGGAAAATGATCAGACCTGCGGTTATCGCAACAAAGGTATCCAAAACGATCACATTCACCGATTCACCCATCAAAGAGCGCTCTTTGTCAATGTAACTGCCGAAGATGGCCATAGAACCCATACCAAGGCTCAAAGAGAAGAACGCCTGATTCATTGCGCCAACGATCACTTCCAGATCGATTTTCTTAAAATCGGGCAGCAAATAGAAAGACAGGCCTTCCTTCGCACCGGAAAGTGTGGCGCTGTTGACCGCCAAAACAACCATCAGACCCAGCAGCGCCACCATCATATACTTGGTGATGCGCTCCAAGCCGCCCTGCAGGTTGAAACTCAGTACCAAAAAGCCAACCGCAACGACGATCACCATAAACAGCATATTGACGCCGGGGTTGGCGATCATACTGTCAAAGCCCAGATCGGCACTCTGTCCGGTAACGAACCGATAGAAATAGTACATGATCCAGCCGGAAACCACCGTATAGAAAGACATCAGGCAAATGTTGCCGAACAGGGCAAAATAGCCGTGGATATGCCATTTCTGACCGGGTTTCTGCAATTTATGGTACATACGCACGGGGCTTGCCTGGGCTGCGCGACCCAAAGAAAACTCCATTGTCATAACCGGCAGGCCCAGCAACAGCAGGCAGATCACATAGAGTAACACAAACACGCCGCCACCGTACTGGCCGGCCATCCACGGAAATTTCCACACATTTCCGCAGCCGATGGCGCAGCCTGCGCTCAACAGAATAAATCCCAAACGGGAGGATAAACGCTCGCGTTTCATAAAACTTTCCTTACCTTATTACTATAATAAATCGCACTTTCTGTCTGCGGGACAAAGACCTAATAACCGATCCCCACACCCAGCAGCAAAATCAGAACAGAGATTGAGAAAACAAGCAGTTGCAGTTTCCATGTCCACTTGACCCACTTTACATAGGACACATTGGCCATAGAAAGTCCGATCAGCAGCACAGGATTTGTGGGCATGATAACATCGGTAAAACCGTCGGCCATACAGTAGGTCAAAATCACCAGTGTGGGTGAAATACCCAAGGCTTTGGCAACGGGCACCACAATGGGCATCAGCAAAACGATCTTCGCCGTTGCAGATCCGATAAACAACTGCAAAAACAAAATCAGCCCATAGATCAGCAAAATAGCAACGAATTTGTTGCAGCCGCCTAAAATGCCCAGTACACCGTGCATAATGCTGTCGATGATCCGGCTTTCTTCCATCACCAACTTGACGGAAGACGCGATGGCGATCATCACCACCGCAGGCAGCATAGCAACTGCGCCCTGCAAAAACCAGCGCAGCACCTGCCCCGGTTTTTTATTGACCAAAAATCCGGCCCCCAGACCGAAAATCAGAAAACTGGCCGCCAGAATGGGGATCGCCAGACCGGAAAGGGCCCGAACAGAGGCAATGGCCACCAATAAGATTCCCTCGATCAGGAAAAAAACTGCATAGATCTTAAAAATCTTCTCTTGGTTTTCGGGGACTTCTTCGGTCTGCTCTCCCAAACGCTCCCGGCGTTTGCAGTCCTGCTCATAGGTCAGCGACGCAGCGGGATCTTGTTGGATCTTTTTTAAGTGCAGCATCAAAAAGCAGCAAAGGCAGACATAAACGACGCCAAAAAACACCAATCGCAGCCACAGGCCGGAAGATGCGTGGATGCCCGCATACTGCGAGGCAATGCCCACAGAGAACGGGTTGGTGATGGCCGCAGAGAATCCGAAACAGGCTGCCAGCAGGCAGGCGCCCAGGCCCATCATCGTATCCATCTTCATAGACAGCATAAACACAATGATCAGCGGAAGCAGGGTGACCAGTTCCTCAAACATACCAAACAGGCTGCCGAAAAGCATAAAGATCAGCACAGTGATACAAACCACCGGACCGTTTTTGTCCCGCAGCCGACGCATGATCTGCACGATGAAACTGCGGATACCGCCGGTCTTTTCCAGCAGGTTGAAAACACCGCTCATGATCAGCAAGAATACGCTGATGGCAATGATCGTAATCCCATCGGACGAGGCAAATACCCGCACCGGCGCAGTTAATACCCGCCAGAACGGAATGCCGGAGACCCCCAGTTGCGCATAGGTATCCATCAGGATCGTGCCGGTCTGGTCCCGCTCATACCGGCCCTGAGGCACGAAATAGGACAGCATACCGCTCAGCAGCAGAATCGCCACCAAAATGGCCGCAACCGTCAAAAACGCCTTGGTATTGATGGTGGAAAAGGCTTGCTCTTTTTGTTTCTTTTCAGAGGGGGCTGCTTTCGTTGTCATGAAATACCTCCCGGGTTATGTTTCTGTTTGTGTCTCATCATAAAGAAGCATAGATGCCACATACCAATCCACAGCGGATTGCTTCACCTGGGGAACAAAGTACCAGATCTGCGTTCCGTTGTAGGTCTCAAAATTCTCACCTGCGCCGAAAAGCAGTCTGTAGATCTGCCTTAACGGGAAGCAAACATCCACCTGCTCTCCGTCTTTCGTGCCGGTGTAGCGAAGGCCGTTTCGGTCCAGTACGCACTCGCCCCTGCCGCTGCTGCGGGTCAGGCGCTTTCCATCACCGGGCAGCCGCAGTTCTACTTCGGACCGCAAAGCAAAATCTTCCTCTTCCAGAATCTTTTGCCGCATCTGCGCTTTCTGCCAGTTGTACCATTGGGCAAAGTTTTCAAACCGGAATCCCGCTTCAAAGCCGTAACGGTGGTCCAATGCGGTCAGGTGGCCACAGTTTTTGCACAGGATCTGAGTCCCTTTCGTATATACGGTATATTTTTCTCCGCACACAGGACATAGGGTCAGCAGATTTTCCAAGCCCTCAGCCAGACGTTTGCTCCGATACCGGATATGGGGTCTGGTGGCAAGCCATTGGAATTCGTCATAATATAGCCGCTTCTCCACCGCCGCCCGGATCTGCTCCGGGGAAAGTTCGGCAAGTTGCTCCGCAGTGAACAAGATATCCAGTTCCGCTTCCACAACAGATCCTCTGCGAGGGCCGTTGCCCCATTTGGGATCGGAGAAATAATCCCCTTGCAGTTTTACGGTATAGACCGGCACTTTGGCTTTCTTCAAAAAGGAAAAGGTGGAGTGCTGAATATCCTCAAACTGTCCCACGGTGGAGAGCCGTGCCTCCGGCATCATTGCCAGAATTCCGCCGTCTTTCAAAACACGCAGACAGTTCTTGGTGCTTTCCGTATCCAGCGCAAACATACTCTTGGGAAAGCAGCCCAGTTTTCGCAGCAGCCAGCCCAGTTGCTTATGATAAAAATACAATCGGGCAGCCACAAAATGGGGGCGGCTTTTGATCAGCAGCGTCTGGGCATAAACAAAGTCGATAAACGAACCGTGGTTGCACAGAACGATGGCAGGTTTATCCGGCTGTTTTCCCAACTTGTTTACCCCGCAGATCCGAATGCCGCGAAGAAAATAATAAACTCTGACTGCGCCGTACAAGATCATCAGCAGAAGTCCGTTTTCCTTTTGCACGGCCGTGTTGTTATTCACTTTTTTCTTTTTTTCTCTCTTCATTGTCATTGCCTCGTAAGAGCAAATTGATACCGGATAAGTATAACACGGTTCGACAAAAACTGCAAGGATTCTTCATATTTTGTTCCCATTTTCCCAGTTTTTCGCCGTTATCTCACCGTTTTGGCCGCAACAAACGCCAGCCTGCAAAGGCTGGCGTTCTTTGGTTGCTCATTCACCTTTCCGGCTTTCCCAGTCCCGCCTGCGGTATCGTCCCGGGGGCAGACCGAACTGCTTTTTGAAACTGTAGGAAAAATAATTGGGCGAGGAGTAATTCATTCGCTCCGTAATTTCTTCGATCTCCACCCCTTCTTCCAGCAGACGCAGGGCTTCATTTCCCCGCATATCACTGTAATAACGCTTGGGATTTACACCGGCGTACTTGGCAAACAGTTCTTTTACGGTGGTAACGCTGATGCTGTTGCGCTGGGCGATCTGTCCCAGGGTCAGGTTTTCATAAACGGCTGCCCGCATACTTTCCACCAAGTGGCGGTACATCACGCCGCTGCGGGAGTTTTGGATGCGCTGATGGGAGTTGTGGTTCTTGTTTATGCGAAGAAGAAACGCACCCAGCGCATATGTGCCTTCTGCGCCCAAAACAGGGTCGGTGTTTTCCTCAGTATAGGCAGTACGGAGTTGATTGAAAATATCCACCAGTTCTTCCACTTCTGCAGGCGTCAGATAGAAAATGCCCTGGCTGAATTTTTCCGGCAACGCGCCGTTATGTTCAAAGGAGAAGTTGATCAGCCGGCTGTTTTTCTCGGTACTGCGGCAACTGTGGAACACCATCGGCGCGCAGCCGATAAAACTTCCGGGCTTCAGAAGGAAGATCTTGCCGTCCTGCACCGCCTCCACTTCCCCCTCCAGCACACAGGTAAATTCCCAGAAATTATGCCGCTCACCCAGGAACAAAAAGGGGTCGATCCACACATGCTCATACAAAAACCGAAACCGGGTGATATGAAAGGGATATTCCACCGGATAATTTTCAAATTTTCCGTCTGAATTCATAATTCCTCCGCCTAAAATCGCATTGAGTTATCATTTTTATCTTTTATACTATAAATTAGGAAGGTTGGTTTGTCAAGACGGCGATCCAAGCAACACATTATAAACTAAGAGATCGGAGAATGCATTATGGGACTTTACGACGAATTTCGGTTTAAACCCGCGCCCTGGCTGCCCCACAGCGAGTTGCCTTTAGAGGAGTTTGAGCGGGTGCGCAACATCAAGCGGGAGGATATGGAATACACCAACGAAAACGGCTACAGCGTCAAGGTGGTTATCGACCCCACTTTGTGTATGGTGCAGGATATGTTCTACCGGATCTTAAAGAGCGATCTGGAAGACAAGCCTTTCTCTATGATCTGCCCCAACCAGTGGCCCGGCGCTTACTCTGCGGTTGCGGAAATGCTGAACAAATTCAATATCAGTGCCCGGAATGTCCACGCCTTTGCTATGGACGAATGGGCTGACGAAAACGGCAACGTAGCGCCTTTGACCTACGGCGCAGGTCTGGGTTACTCCTTTATGAATCATTTCTACGGCCGCATCCGGGAAGACCTCCGTCCTCCTGTGGACCATTGGCACACCCTGAACAACGACAACAAAGGTGACAATGTCTATTCGGATATGATCGATGAGATCACCGGCGGCGGCGTTGACGTCATTTACACCGCCACCGGCTGGCCCGGACATACCGCCTTTATCGACCCCCGGTGCGAAGAATTTGCCGCTGACTCTCTGGAAGAATTCCTGCAGTTGGGTTCTCGGGTGGCCACCCAGATCCCTCTGACCGTCTGCGAAAACTCCCTGTTTGCGCCTATGGGCGGCTCCGGTGACGTTTGGGCAGTACCGCCCCGCAGCGCCACCATCGGCCCTCGCGATGTGATGCACGCAAAAGAGCGTGTAGAACTGCACAACTTCGTCAATGCTGACGGCACTTCCTGGCAGAGAATGATCTCCCGTCTGGAATTGTACGGTCCTATCTCTATGGAATGCCCTGCTTCCATTCTGCGTCTGGGCAAAGGTACTTGCTATGTATCCGAAGCCATTGCAAAGCCTTTCGGCAGTTGGGAGTACGGCCGCGCTTTGGGTGATCTGTAATGCATGCGATTGTTAACACAAAACTGATCTTGGAAGATGGCATTGTCTTTGACGGTGCTGTTCTCTGGGAAAACGGAAAGATCCTGCAGCTGGGCAGGATGGGTGAAGTAGAGATCCCGGCAGATGCGG